>NZ_CDRNDK010000077.1:0-18843 GCF_977012225.1 Planomonospora algeriensis
GGCGGCCAGGCCCAGCGGGACCGCGGCGAGCGGCCGGAACCAGCCGAGCAGCAGCAGCGGGAGCCCGGCGAGCAGCCAGCCCGCCAGCACGAGCGCGGGCGCGGCCGAGGCCACGGCGAGCACCCGGCCCGCCGAGGGCCTGCGCACGCGTTCCGGCCAGGTGGTCCTCATGATCCTCACCGCCCAGTAGTCGCAACCCGCCGGTACGGCCCCGCCCGCCGGAGCCGATAGCGTACGCGCAACGCGCGAAGGGGGCGGTGGGTGGCCGGAGTGGCACGGGAGCACCGGTGGTTCCTGGGGGTGCTGGGCCTGGGCGCCGTCCTGCGGGCGGTGACCGTGCTGGGCTACCGGCCGGCGATCTGGTTCCCCGACTCCTACACCTATGTCGTCACCGCGCTGAAGCCCCGCCCGGACCTGGTCCGCCCCGCGGGGTACTCCATGTTCCTGCGCCTGCTGGAGCCGCTGCACAGCTTCGCCCTGGTGGCCCTGGTCCAGCACCTGATCGGGCTCGGGATCGGGGTCGGGGTCTACCTCGCCGCCCGGCGGCTGCGCGCGCCCGGCCGGGCGGCGGCGCTCGCCTCCGCGCCGGTGCTCCTGGACGCCTACCAGATCGAGCTGGAGCACCTGCTGGTCTCCGACACGCTCTTCGCCGCGCTGGTCGTCGCGGCGGTCGGCCTCGCCCTGTCCCGCGAGGTGACGTGGCGTACGGCGTGCGGGATCGGCCTGCTGGTCGCGGCGGCGGCGCTCACCAGGACCGTCGGCCTCCCGCTGGCAGCCCTCTTCGCGGGCTGGCTGCTGTACCGGGCGCGGGGCCGCACGGTGGTCACCGGGGTGATGCTGGCGGCGGCGGTGCTGCCGGTCCTGGGGTACGGGGCGTGGTTCCACGCGACCTACCAGCGGGTCGGCCTCGTCGGCGCGAACGGCGTCTTCCTCTACGCCAAGACGATGGCGTTCGCCGACTGCGCGGTGATGAGGCCCCCGCCGGACCTGGCGGTGCTCTGCGACCCCCGGCCCCCGGCCGAGCGGCCGCCCTCCCAGGAGTACATCTGGAGCGCCGACGCCCCCCTGGTCCGGCTGCCCGGCATCACCTTCAGCCGGGAGAACGACGCCCTGGCCGGGCGGTTCGCCTCGCTGGCCCTGCGCAGCCAGCCGCTCGACTACCTGGTCTCGGTCGCCGGGGAGCTGGCCCGCTCCTTCACCTGGGACCGCCCGGTCTATCCGGACGCGGAGATCTACGGCTACTACGAGTTCCCGTCCGAGCCGCCCCCGCCGCCGGGCCGCTACCCCGCCACGGTGGGCGCGGAGTTCGCGCAGCGCTACGAGCGGGGGCCGATCGGCACCGAGATCGTCGAGCCGTACGCCGGCTGGATGCGGGCCTACCAGGACGTTGTCCGGCTGCCCGGTACGGCGCTGCTGGTGATCCTGCTCGCCCCGCCGGTCCTGGCGGGCGTACGGCGGTGGCGGCGCGGCGGTTCCCTCCCCGGGCCCGGGCGGGCGGCGTGGGCGCTGCCGTGGATGGCGGCGGTGCTGCTGCTGGTGATACCCGCGGCGACGGCGGAGTTCGACTACCGGTACGTGCTCCCGGCCGTGCCGCTCGCGTGCCTGGCGCTGACTCTCGCAGCCAGTAAACCTACTTTGCCAAACATTCCATGAAATGTCCGAATTTGAGTATGCTGGGCGACCGGATCATCACGGTGGCGAGAAGGGGATGGGCATGACCAAGTTCAGCCCATCACAATCCCTCACACCGACCGCGTGGCCTACTCTTTGGGCGCGATGAGCGAGCAGAGGCAGCACGACGCGTTGCCGCCGATCGAGGAGGGTGCATGAGCGACCACCGGCATGTCGCCGTGAAGGACCGGACGCCCCCGTCCGGCCCGGGTCCCCGCCGCTCCCGGCGCGGCGACGACGGCCCCCCTCCGGAGACCTTGCCGAACGTCACACCTCCCCGCGGCAGGAAACCCTCCGCCCGGCGGATCGGCGCGGGCGGCTGGGCGAGCATCGGGCTGACGGGTGTGCTGGTGATCGGCACGCTGGTCGGCTACAAGACCCTGTGGCTGGACACCTTCGGCTCGATCGACACGGTCGACGTCAACAAGAAGCTGGGCGAGAACCGCCCGGTGAACGCCACCGGCGCGCTCAACGTGCTCCTGGTCGGGTCGGACACCCGCGAGGGCGACAACCTCAAATACGGCCAGAAGATGCTCAACGCGGGCAAGCGCACCGACACGATCATTCTCATGCACATCTCCCCCAACCGCGACAAGGCGACGCTCGTCAGCTTCCCCCGCGACTCCATGGTGGACATGCCCGCCTGCCAGGGCGACAACGGCAACCAGGTCGCCGCCCGGCACGCGATGATCAACACCGCCTACAACGACGGCGGCATCACCTGCACCATCGCCGCGATCGAGCACCTCACCGACATCCGCATCGACCACTTCGTCGAGGTGGACTTCACCGGGTTCAAGAACATCGTGGACGCCCTCGGCGGCATCAGGGTCTGCCTCAAGACCCCGGTGGACAGCAAGAAGGCCAAGCTCACCCTGCCCGCGGGCTGGTCCAACCTCAACGGCGAGAAGGCCCTGGGCTACGTCCGACTGCGCGACTACGGCGACAACAGCGACATCCAGCGGATCAAGCGCCAGCAGGTCTTCCTCACCCAGGTGGTGAAGAAGGCCACCAGCAGCGAGCTGCTCACCGACGTCGGCAAGCTCACCGGCTTCATCTCCGAGGCCACCAAGTCGGTCAAGATGAACCCTGAGCTGGCCAACGACCAGCGGGCCCTGATCGACATCGCGATGAGCGCCAAGGCGCTGACCGCCAACGGTGTCAAGTTCATCACCGTCCCGTGGGGCGCCGACCCCGCCGACAAGAACCGCGTCGTCTGGCGGCAGCCGGCGGCCGGCGAGCTCTTCGAGTCGATCAAGAACGACACCGAGGTGACCCCGACCGCCTCCCCCACCGCCTCCGCCAAGCCCGCCGTCAAGCACGAGCAGGTCCGGGTCCAGGTCCTCAACGGCACCGACAAGCCGGGCCTGGCCTCGGAGGTGGCGGGCAAGCTCGCCGCCCAGGGCTTCGTGGTCACCCAGGTCGGCAACGCCCGCCCGGCGACCGGCAACGTGCCGGCCACCTCGGTCCGCTACGCCAAGAAGGACACCGCCGAGGGCCCCTCCTACGCCGACGCGCTGGCCGCCCGGCTCTCCGGTGACAAGCTGCCCCCCACCGTGGGCAAGGTCAAGCCGATCAGCGCCGACAAGTACTCCCCGCCCACCGGCCCGATCACCGAGCCTCCCACCGGTCCCCTCATCCAGCTCGTCATCGGCGACGACTGGAAGGGCGTCCGGGTCCCCACCAAGATCCCCGACTCCCTCAAGGACCAGGTCGTCGACACCAAGACCAACCCCTGCCAGTGACGGGCGGCGGTGCCGTACCCGGAAAGCGCGGATTTCACAGCTTTCGAAGAGTCACGATTTCCCGCGAACCTCGGAGAACGCCGTTCCGCGTGCGACAGGCGGCGCACGGTCGGTTTATGGTTGGCAGGTCGGCGAGGCGAACCCACGGGGCCCACGCGGCCGCATCCTCCGGGACGTCCCCGCCAGCGTGCCCGACCCCCGTCTCCGACAGATAGCTGAGCGTTTCCCCCGTGAGCGACACCCGATCCTCCTTCCCGGTTCCGGCCTCCAGGGACGACGGCGCCCAGGGCGCCGCCCCCGCGGGGCCCGCCGACGGACGTGGCCGGACCCCCGCCCCGTGGCCGATGCCCGGGCACGCGCAGCCGCCTGCGGCGCCCTTCCGCCCGTCCGACGCCTCCTGGCCGGATCCGCCGGACTCCGGGCAGCCGCCGCCGGTTGGGGAAGCCGTCACAGGCCCGCCGAGGAGGAGACCCCCGGCGAGGTCACCGCGTGGGGCCACCCGCCGTACCGCGAGGCCCGGCCCCAGCCCGGCGAGTCCCAGCCGCCCGCGCCCCGCGACCCGCTGGACGCCCTGCAGGCCCCTGAGCGCGCGCCCGCGTGGGCGCCGCAGCCGTCCCCCCGGCCGGCTCCTCCGGACCGGCCCTTCTCGGCCTGGGAGACCTCTCCCGGCCAGGATCCGGGCTCCCCGTTCGCGGGCGCCGCGGCGGAGGCGGGACGGCCCGGAGGGGAGGACCTGCCGGCCGACGAGCCCGCGGCCCCGCCGGCGAAGAAGAAGCGCGAGCCGTACCTCGACAACGTGAAGTTCGTCCTGATCGCCCTGGTCGTGGCCGGGCACTCGCTGGTCCCGACGATGGACGCGCACTCGGCCAAGTCCGCGTACATGTTCATCTACACGTTCCACATGCCGGCGTTCGTGTTGATCAGCGGCTACCTCGGCCGGAACTTCTGGAACTCCAACGCGAAGATCAACAAGCTCGTCGACACCATGCTGGTGCCGTACGTGGTCGTGGAGATCGGCTACGCGGTGCTCCGCTACGCGCTGGGCCAGAAGTGGACGCTGACGATCATCGACCCGGCCTGGCTGAACTGGTACCTCCTGGCCCTGGTGCTCTGGCGGATCTCCACGCCGATCTGGACCCGGATGCGCCAGCCGCTGCTGGTCGCGGTGGTCATCTACATGGTCGCCGGCTTCTCCGAGATCTCCGGCGACTTCAGCATCGACCGCTTCTTCGGCCTGCTCCCGTTCTACGTGCTCGGCCTGATGCTCAAGCCCGAGCACTTCGACCTGCTCAAGCCGCTCTGGGTCAAGATCGTCTCCGGGGTCGTGGTCGCCGGCGGCGCCGGGGTCGCGATCTTCCTCGCCCCGCACGTCAACCTCAAGCCCGTCTACTTCCGCTACAGCTTCAAGTCGATGGACATGAGCTGGTGGGTCGGGCTCGGCGTGCGCGGGGCCATGCTGGTCGCCGCGCTGGCGCTCTCGGTCGCGCTGCTGGCGCTGGTCCCCCGGCGCGAGACCTGGTTCTCCGACCTGGGCACCCGCACGCTCTACGCCTACCTCCTGCACGGCGTCGTGGTGCTGGTCGCCAAGGACCAGGGCTGGCTGGACGTCACCTGGCTGCACGGCCCCCTGGGCGTGCTGGCCATCATGTCCAGCTCCGTGGCCCTGGCCATCGTCCTGTGCCTGCCGGAGACCCGTACGGCCTTCAAGTGGCTGCTGGAGCCGCGCCTGGTCTGGCTCTACCGGCGGCCCGCGGAGTCCCGGGGCACCGGCGGGGAGCCTCCGGCGCCCCGGGAGAGTTCAACCCCGGTTCCCCGGTAGTTCACGCGACGCACCCGGTGACGACGGAACCACCGCTCAACATCGGGATATGCGGGTATGTTTCGGGACGGTCGTCCATCACCCCGAAGACGCCCGGATCATGCATCGGCAGATCCGGGCGCTCCTCGACGCCGGGCACGAGATCACCTACGTCGCGCCCTTCAGCGACTGCAACGTCACCCCCGATCCGCGGATCCGGGCGGTCGACGTGCCCCGCGCGGCCGGCCGCCGCCGGCGGCGTACCGGCGCAGGTTGCCGGCGTCGTCGTCGGAGAGCAGGTAGAGGCTCGGGACGATCACCAGCTCGTAGGCCGACAGATCCGCCGAGGGGCGGACGAAGTCGGCGGTGACGCCGTGCCGGTAGAGCACCCGGTGCGCCTGCCGTACGGCCTGCGGGTAGCCGACCTCGGTGGACGGCAGGGCGGGGGCCTGCAGCGCCCAGTTCGACTCGGGGTCCCACAGGATCGCGGCGGACGCCTCGACGGGCGCCTCGCAGGCCTCGGCCAGGGCGGGCAGCAGCGCGCCGAGGTCGCGGATCTCGCGGAAGATCCGCGAGTCCGGCCCGGAGTGCGGGACCATGCCGCCGTGCCAGAGCTCGGCCCCGCCGCGCGAGGCCCGCCACTGGAAGAACATCGCGCCGCGCGAGCCCCGTGCGATGTGCGACAGGCTCAGCCGGGTGATCTCGCCGGGGCGCTTGGCGGCCATGCGGGGGCCGGTGTAGGTCACCACGGCCTGTTCCATCAGCAGCCACGGCTTCCCGCCCGCCCAGCCGCGCGCCAGGTCGGCGGCGAACGCGGTCTCCTCCGGGGGGTTCTCCGACGGGTAGTGGTCGATCGCGACCAGGTCCACCTCCTTCGCCCAGTCCCACTGGTTCACCGGGACCCAGTCGCCGAGGACGAAGTTCGTGGTGACCGGGACGTCCGGGGTGAGCTCGCGCAGGACCGCCTTCTGCTCGCGGAAGTGGGCGAGCATCTCGTCGGACAGGAAGCGGCGGAAGTCCAGGACCTGGGAGGGGTTGGGCAGGTACTGGGTGGCGCGGGGCGGCATGACCTGCTCCCACGCCGAGTAGTGCTGGCTCCAGAACGAGGTGGTCCAGGCGTCGTTCAGCGCCTCCAGCGAGCCGTGCCGTCCGCGCAGCCAGGTCCGGAAGGCGGTGGCGGCGTGGTCGCAGTGGCAGCCGGTGCCGTACTCGTTGTGCACGTGCCACATGGCCAGCGCCGGGTGGCCGGCGTAGCGCTCGGCGAGCGCGCGGGCGATGCGGAGCGAGGCCTCGCGGTAGGCGGGGGCGGCCACGCAGTAGGTGTCGCGGCTGCCGTGGGTCAGCCGGACGCCGTCGGCGGTGACGGCCAGTGCGTCGGGGTGGGCCAGCGAGAACCAGGGCGGCGGGGAGGCGGTGGGGGTGGCCAGGTTCACCCGGATGCCGCCGCCGTGCAGCAGGTCGAGTACCCGGTCCAGCCAGCCGAAGTCGTAGTCCCCCTCGGCGGGTTCGAGGCGCGCCCAGGAGAACACCCCGACGCTGACCAGGTTGACCCCGGCCCGCCGCATCAGGGCGACGTCCTCTTCCCAGACCTTCTCCGGCCACTGCTCGGGGTTGTAGTCCCCGCCGTAGCACAGGCCTTCCAGCCCTTTCGGCCAGTTCACTCTGGATCCTTTGTTCGTACAGAAACTAAACTAATTATCCATGGATCATGGAGTCGTCTCAAGTGCCGCGACCGGAGACTGGGAGCGGGCGCTGATCACCGGCAACGGCCGCCAGGGCGCCCTGGTGTACGGGGAGCCGGGGGAGTTCCGGGTGACCCTCTCCCACGAACGCCTCTTCCTCCCCGTCACCGAGCCCCTGCCGCCGCCGCACACCGCCCCCGTCCTGTCCGAGCTGCACGGCCTGCTGTACGGCGGGCGCGCCCGCGAGGCGGCCGAGCGGGTCGCCGGGCTCGCGGCCGCCGAGCACCCCGGCTACGCGGCGACCCGCTGGATCGACCCCCTGGTCCCCGCCGCCACCTTGGCCTTCTCCACCCGCGCGCCCGGCGGCGTCCGGCGGACCTGCGACTTCACCACCGGGCTGGTGACGCAGGAGCACGGCGCCGCCCGGCAGGAGGTGTTCGCCTCCCGTCCCGCCGACGTGGTGGCGGTCCGCCTCTCCGGGGCCGGAGGGCTGCTCCGGCTGCTGCCGCCGGACGGAGAGCCGCCGGTCCCGGTCCGGTTCACCTCGGAGACCGCCCCGGGCCGCCTGGTCCTCCACGCGGACCTGCCCGAGTGCCGGCCCGGCGCGATGACGGGCTACACCGTCGAGTGCCGGGTCACCGGGGAGGCGGAGGCGCTCGCCGACGGGCTGGCGGTCCGGGGCGAGGCGCTCGTGCTGGTGCGCACCGTCGTGCACGGGATCGGGCGGGCCGGGGGCGAGCCGCGCCCGCTGGACGGGCTGCCCGCCGACTTCGGGCGGCTGCTGGGCGAGCACGCGGCCGTCCACGGGGGGCTGCTGGCCCGGTCGGAGGTCCGGTTGCCGGACGGCGGGCCGGTCGAGCGGCTGTTCACCGCCGGGCGGTACGCGGTGATCTCCAGCTCGGGGGGCCTCCCGCCGACCCTGCAAGGGGTGTGGACCGGGACCTACGATCCGCCGTGGCGCAGCGGCTTCACCATGGACGGGAACCTGGCCTCGGCGCTGGCGGCCCTGCCGTGCACCGGGACCCCGGAGCTGATGCTGCCGGTCTTCGACCTGGTCGACGCGATGATGGACGACTTCCGGCAGAACGCGCGCAGGCTGTACGGCTGCCGGGGGATCCTGGTCCCGGCGCACCTGTCCACGCACGGCCTGCACAACCACTTCGGGCCGGTCTGGTGCCTGACCTTCTGGACGGCCGGCGCGGGCTGGCTGGCCCGGCTCTACCACGACCACTACGCGCACACCGGCGACCTGGCCTTCCTGCGTGAGCGGGCGCTGCCGTTCATGACCGAGGCGGCCCTGTTCTACGAGGACTTCCTGGGCGAGGGCGGCGACTTCGTCCCGTCCTACTCGCCGGAGAACACCCCGGCGGGAGGCGACTCGCAGGCGTGCGTCAACGCGACCATGGACGTCGCGGTCGCCCGGGACCTGCTGCGCAACCTCATCCGCGCGTGCGAGCTCCTGGGCCTCGACCCGGCCCGGTGGTGGCGGCTGCTGGAACGCGTCCCGGTGTACCGGATCGCGCCGACCGGGGAGCTGGCCGAGTGGATCGGCCCGCGGCACCTCGCGGACGGCACCGCGGGCGGTGGCTCCCCTGGCGGCGGTTCTCCGGGTGGCGGGGCGCTTCCGGTGGACAACCACGCGCACCGGCACGCCTCGCATCTCTATCCGCTCTGGTACGAGCGGGACGCCGCCTTCGACGACCCGCGGCTGGCGGCGGCCGCTGAGCTCGCGGTCCGGCGGAGGCTGGAGTGGTGGCGCGGCGAGGACAGCGACGAGATGGCGTTCGGGCTGGTCCAGCTGGGGCTCGCGGCGGCGGCGCTGGGCCTGGCCGAGGAGGCGCACGAGACGCTCATGCTGCTGGCCACCCGCTACTGGCGCGAGGAGAACCTGGTCTCCACCCACAACCGGGACGCGATCTTCAACGTGGACGTCTGCGGTGGGCTGCCCGCGCTGGTCGCCGCCATGCTGGTGCGCTCCTCGCTGCCCGGCGCCGGCTACGGGCGGGTGGACCTGCTGCCCGCGCTCCCGGCGGCCTGGCCGCAGGGCGAGGCGCGCGGGCTGGTGGTGCGGGGCGGCACGGTCGAGCGGCTGACCTGGAAGCCGGCCGGGTGGAGGCGGTGGTACGGGCCTGGGCTCCGCTCCTGGTCACCTACGGCATCCAGAGCGCCAGGGTGCTTCCGGGGGAGGCGCTGCCATTGACGTTTGTTGGTTTGGACGCAAAACTAATTCAGCAACTGGAAGCCTGAAGCGCTGGAGCCCCCATGCCCTACCGTCCCCCGCTGATCGCGCATGAGTACTTCGTCGCCGACCCGCCGGAGCTGCCCGTCCGCGCGCACGGGGAGGGCGGGCTCTCCGCGCTGACGGCGGCGGAGGTGGTCGCGGCGGACGGGGCCGGAGTGGTCCTGAAGGCGACGACCTCGGCCGAGGAGACGCTCGTGGCCTGCGTGGGCGTGGCCGGCGAAGGGGTGATCCGGGTACGGCTCGGCGAGGACGCCGACGCGCGCACCCGGTCGGCGCGGGCGATCACCATGGTCACGCCGGGCGAGTTCGCCGGGGCCCGGGTGGAGACGGGCGACGGGACGGTCGTGATCGACGCCGGTCCGCTCCGCGCCGAGATCACCCTGTCCCCCTGGCACCTGCGCTTCACCGACGCCGCCGGGGCGACCCTGCTGGAGCAGGACTCCGGCCACGTCGACATCAGCGGCCGGCTGCGCACGCTCCCGTTCGGCCGCTCCACGGCCGACGGCGAGACGGCCGGCTACCACGAGAGCTTCGCCGCCCCCGCCGACGAGGCGTTCACCGGCTTCGGCGAGTCCTTCACCCCGCTGGACAAGCGCGGCCAGCGGCCGGTCATGTGGAACTTCGACGCCTTCGGCGCCGAGTCCCAGCGCGCCTACAAGAACGTGCCGTTCTACCTGTCCAGCCGGGGCTACGGCGTACTGGTCGACAGCGGCGCCCCGGTGGAGTTCGACGTCTGCCAGTCCACGCACAGCTGCGTGCAGATCGTCGTCCCGGACGACCTGATCGACTACTACGTGATCGCCGGGCCGACCCCGCCGCAGATCCTGGACCGCTTCGACCGGCTGACCTGCCGCCCGGCGCTCCCGCCGAAGTGGGCGTTCGGCACCTGGATCTCCTCGGGGTTCTTCGTCGACACCCAGGAGCGGGTGATGAACCGCGCCCGGACGATCCGCGAGCGCGGCATCCCCTGTGACGTGCTGCACCTGGACACCTACTGGCAGACCGACGGCCACTGGTCGGACCTGCGCTGGGACGAGGGCAACTTCCCCGACCCGGCCGGGATGCTGGCGGAGCTGAAGGAGATGGGCTTCAAGGTCTGCCTCTGGATGAACCCGTACATCTCCCACCTGAGCCCGGCCTTCGCCGAGGCCGCGGAGAAGGGGTACTTCCTGAAGAGGCCCGGCGGCGAGGTCTACGTCGCCGACTCCTGGCACGGCTCCTACCCCGAGTGCGGCATCGTCGACTTCACCAGCCCCGAGGCCGTCGAGTGGTTCCGCGGGCTGCTCCGGCCGCTGCTGGAGCAGGGCGTGCAGGTCTTCAAGACCGACTTCGCCGAGGGCGTGCCGCACGACGCGGTCGCCGCCAACGGCATGACCGGCACCGACCTGCACAACGTCTACACGCTGCTCTTCAACGACGTGGTCTCCGAGGTGACGCGCGAGGTCGCCGGGCACGGCATGGTCTGGGCGCGCTCGTCCTTCCTCGGCGGGCAGCGGCACGCCGCCCAGTGGAGCGGCGACACCTACACCAGCTACCCGGCGATGGGCAGCACCCTGCGCGGCGGGCTGGCGCACGGCCTGTCCGGCATCCCGTTCTGGAGCCACGACGCGGGCGGGTTCACCGGCCGCCCCACCGACGACCTGTACGTCCGCTGGACGCAGTTCGGCGCCTTCTCCCCGCTGCTGCGGCTGCACGGCACCACCAGCCGCGAGCCGTGGGAGTTCCCCGAGGTCGAGGCCGAGGCGGTGGCGGCGCTGAGGCTGCGCTACCGGCTCATGCCGTACATCTACACGGCCGCCGTCGAGGCCGCGCGGACCGGGGCGCCGATGATGCGGGCCCTGTGCGTCGACCACCCGGACGACCCGGTGGCCTGGCGGGCCGACCTGGAGTACCTCCTCGGCCGCGACCTGCTGGTGGCCCCGATGACCTCGCCCGACGGCGTCCGGAAGGTCTACCTCCCGGCCGGTGAGTGGGTGGACCACTGGACGGGCGAGGTGCTCGCGGGCGGACGCCACGTGACGGTGTCCGCGCCGCTTTCACGCATCCCCCTGTTCGTCCGGCGCGGCGCGGTCATCCCGGTCCTGGCCGAGCCCGGCGAGACCGTCGGTGACGGGCCGTTCGGGGAGATCACGCTGGTCGGCTACGGCACGGACGCGGGGACCGCCGTGATCTCCGACGTCGACGGCGACACCACGGCGACCGTCGAGGCGGGCGGGGTCCGGGTGGACGGCCCCGCGCGCGTCACGGGCTTCGAGCGGTTCGGGGCCGTCTGAGGGCCACGGGTTTCGAGCGGTTCGGGGCCGCTTGAGGATCACGGGTTTCGAGCGGTTCGGGGCCGTGTGAAGGTCACCGGTTCCGAGCGGTTCGGGACCGCCTGAAGTACGACGGCCGCCCGAGCGCGGCCGGGCGGTCCGGAGCCGGACCGCCGCCAGGGGCGGCGTCGTCCGCCACCATCCATGGGAGACGAGCATGTTCACACTGCGAACCGGGGCGGCCGCGCTGGCCGCGACGGTCATGCTGGCGGCGCTCGCCGCGTGCGGGAATGACGGGCAGGAGAGCGCGGAGCCCGCCGCGAGCGGTCCCCGGACGCTCAAGCTCTGGCACTACGAGAGCGCCGACGGGGCGATGGGCAAGGCCTGGGCCGAGGCGGTCAAGCAGTTCGAGGCCACCCACCCCGGCGTCAAGGTCCAGTTCGAGGAGAAGGCGTTCGAGCAGATCCGCCAGTCGGCGGGCATGATCCTCAACTCCGACGAGGCGCCCGACGTCATGGAGTACAACAAGGGCAATGCCACCGCCGGACTGCTCTCCAAGCAGGGCCTGCTGACCGACCTGTCGGCGGAGGCGGCGAAGCGCGGCTGGGACAAGCTGCTCAGCCCGTCGCTGCAGACCACCGCGAAGTACGACGACCGGGGCGTCATGGGTTCCGGCAAGTGGTTCGGCATCCCGAACTACGCCGAGTACGTGATGGTCTACTACAACAAGGACCTGTTCGCCAAGCACAAGGTCGAGGTGCCGACCACGTTCGAGCAGTTCACCGCGGCCATGGACACGTTCGTCAAGGCCGGGGTGACCCCGCTGGCGGTCGGCGGCGCGGAGTACCCGGCGCAGCAGATCTTCTACCAGCTCGCGCTGAGCAAGGCGCAGCGGCCGTGGGTGGACGGCTTCCAGCTCTACAAGGGCAAGGTCGACTTCCACGGGCCCGAGTTCACCTACGCCGCGGAGACGACGGCCGACTGGGTGAAGAAGGGCTACATCGCCAAGGACTCCGCCGGGATCAAGGCCGAGGACATGGGCCTGTCCTTCATCGGCGGGAAGTACCCGATGGTGGTCACCGGATCGTGGTGGTACGGCCGGTTCGTCACCGACATCAAGGACTTCGAGTGGGGTTCGTTCCTCTGGCCGGGCAACACCCTGCACGCCGGCTCCAGCGGGAACATCTGGGTGGTCCCGGAGAACGCCGAGAACAAGGACCTGGCCTACGACTTCATCGACATCACGATGAAGAAGGAGATCCAGAACCTGCTCGGCAACTCCGGAGGCATCCCGGTCGCGGCCGACCCCGCCGCGATCACCGACGCCAAGAGCAAGGAGCTGATCGAGAACTTCACGAGGCTCTCGACCGCCGACGGGCTGGCGTTCTACCCCGACTGGCCCGCTCCGGGCTACTACGACGTGCTGGTGGCCGGGGTGCAGAACCTGATCAACGGCGCCAAGAAGCCCGCCGAGGTGCTCGACGAGCTCGCCGGGCCGTACGAGGAGAACCTCGCCGACATCGGTAACTGACCCGTGGAGCAGGCCTCGGCGACCGGGCGGCCCGGAAAGGCCCCGGCGACCGGCGGCCGGAAGGACATCGGCGACCGAGAGCCGGAAAGAGGAAAGATGGCAGTGCACGCTCCGGCCGCGCGGCCGAAGGCGGTCCGCGGACCGGAGCCGCGCCCGCAGCGCCGCCGCACCGGCGGCTACTGGGTGTTCCTGCTGCCCAGCGCGGTGCTGTTCACCGCGGTGATCCTGGTGCCGTTCCTGATGAACATCGGGATCTCCTTCACCCGCTGGCAGGGGATCGGCGACCCGCGGTGGCTCGGGCTCGACAACTACACCCGGCTCTTCGCCGACGAGCGGTTCTGGTCGTCGTTCCGGAACAACGCGGCGCTGGTCGTGGCGATGGCGATCGTCCCCACGCTCATCGGGCTCGTCCTGGCGGCGACCCTCTTCGACTACGTGGGCAAGAAGTTCGGCCCCCGTACGGCCAGCGTGCTGCGGGCCGCCTACTACCTGCCGCAGGTGCTGCCCGTCGCGATCGCCGGGATCGTCTGGGGCTGGATCATGCACCCCCGGTTCGGCGTGCTGAACGAGTTCCTGGCGCTGTTCGGCATGGAGCCGCGCGGCTGGCTGGGCGACCCGGACTGGGCGCTGCCGAGCGTGATGATGATCATGGTCTGGTTCCAGATCGGCTACCCGGTGGTCATCTTCATGGCCGGCCTGCAGCGCGTGGACCCGGCGCTGTACGAGGCGGCGGAGATGGACGGGGCCTCGTGGGCCCGGCGGTTCTGGCACATCACGGTCCCGCAGATCCGCCCCGAGATCTACGTCGTCCTGCTGACCTGCACGATCGCCGCGCTCAAGGTCTTCGGGCCGATCTTCGTGCTCACCCGGGGCGGCCCCGGCGGCGCCACGCTCGTGCCGTCCTACTTCAGCTACCAGAACTTCTTCGAGAAGGCCAACGTCGGGTACGGCGCCGCGATCGCCACCGTGCTCACCCTCGTGATCATCGTGGTCACGGTGTTCTTCCTGCGGATCCAGGACGGCGAGGACGAGCGGCCATGACCTCCCGCCTGAATCCGCCTCGCTCGGATCCGCCTCGCTCGGATCCGCCTCGCTCGGATCCGCCTCGCTCGGATCCGCCTCGCTCGGATCCGCACTGTCTGAATCCGTCCCGCCCGCATCCGGCAGATCCGCACCCGCCACATCCGCATCCGGCCGGCCCGAGGAGCGCTCGATGATCCGGAAGTACTCGGTCCTGGTCTCACTGGCCGTGCTGGCCGTCGTGATGCTGGTGCCGTTCGCCATCGTCACGCTCAACGCGGTGCGCTCCCCGGCGGACTACTCCGCCAACGGCCCGCTGAGCCTGCCCGACGGCCTGTACCTCGACGGGATCGTCGAGTTCTGGAACCGGGTCGACTTCGGCGGGAAGCTCGCCAACAGCCTGCTGATCAGCGGCTCGGTGGCGGTGCTCGCCGTCGTGCTCTCGGTCCTCAACGCCTACGCGCTCGGCATCGGCCGGGTCCGCGGCCGGACCTGGATCCTGGTCGTCTTCCTGGTGGCCAACACCCTGCCGCAGGAGGCGCTGGTCTACCCGCTGTACTACCTGTCCAAGGAGGTCGGCCTCTACGACACCCGGCTCGGGGTGATCATCATCTTCACGGTCATCCAGAGCGCGTTCGGCACCTACCTGCTCGCCTCGGTGCTCGGCCGGTTCCCGCACGAGATCCTGGAGGCCGCCGCACTCGACGGGGCCGGCAAGTGGCGGGCGCTCTGGCGGGTCGTGGTCCCGATCAGCAGGCCCACGCTCTCGGTGCTGCTGATCTTCTTCTTCATCTGGACCTGGAACGAGTTCTTCCTCCCCCTGGTCTTCCTGATCTCCAACGAGAACCAGACCGTCCCGGTCGCGCTGGGCGTGCTCCAGGGGGACAAGATGATGGACGCCACCATGTCGAGCGCCTCGGCGCTGCTCGGCATCCTCCCGGCCGTCGTCTTCTTCCTGATCTTCCAGCGGACCCTGACCCGCGGCGTGACCGTGGGCGCGATCAAGTAGGAGGCATGGTGTCCTTCCGCACGTCCTTCCGTCCGCCCCGAATGCGCTTACGCGTGTCCCCCCGTCCATCGCCGCGCGCCCACCGGCGCAGGTCCGCGGCGGCCGGCGCCGTACTCGCCCTGGCCCTCGGCCTGTGCGCGGCCCCGGCGCACGCGGCCCCCGAGTACCCCTTCCGCGACCCGTCGCTCCCGCTCCAGCAGCGCGTCGACGACCTGCTCGGCCGGTTGACCCTGGCGGAGAAGGTCTCCTGGCTGCACCAGTACCAGCCGGCGGTGGAACGGCTCGGCATCGGCCTGTTCAAGACCGGCACCGAGGCGCTGCACGGCGTCGCCTGGTCCACCGACATCGACCACGGCGGCAACGTCGTCACCGCGAAGGGCACCGTCTTCCCGCAGGCCGTCGGCCTGGCCAGCACCTGGAACCCGGACCTGGTGAAGCAGGTCGGCGAGGCCGTCGGCACCGAGGCCCGCGGCTACCACGCCGAGAACCCGCGGGTGTGGGGCCTGCAGCTCTGGGCGCCGGTGGTCAACCTGCTCCGCGACCCCCGCTGGGGCCGCAACGAGGAGGGCTACTCCGAGGACCCGCTGCTCACCGGCGCGATCTCCACCGCCTACGGCCGCGGCATCCAGGGCGACGACCCCGACCACCTGCGGGCCGCCCCGGTGCTCAAGCACTTCATGGCCAACAACAACGAGGTCCGCCGGGACACCACCAACTCCAGCATCCGGCCCCGGGTCATGCACGAGTACGAACTCCCGGCCTTCCGGACGGCCATCGCGAGCGACGCCGCCACCGGCGTGATGACCGCCTACAACCTGGTCAACGGCCGCCCCGCCACGGTCACCGACCTCAACGCGAGCGTGCGCCGGTGGACCGACCGGACGCTCTTCAACGTCTCCGACGCCGGCGGCCCGAACAACCTGACCGGCTCGCAGCGCTACTTCGCCACCCAGCCCGAGGCCGCCGCCGCGATGGTCAAGGCGGGCGTGGACAGCTTCACCGTGGACGACACCCGGAGCGAGCCGACGGTCGCCTCGGTGAACGCGGCGCTCGCCCAGGGGCTGCTCACCGAGGCCGACGTCGACCAGGCGGTGCGCAACATCCTCAGCGTGCGGTTCCGGCTCGGCGAGTTCGACCCGGACGGCGGGCCGTACGGGAAGATCACCAAGGCGGTGGTGGACAGTCCCGAGCACCGGAGGCTGAACCGGCGGGCCGCCACCGAGGCGATGGTCCTGCTCAAGAACACCGGCCCCGAGGGCTCGGCCTCCGAGGGCTCAGGGAAGTCCGGCGCGCTGCTCCCGCTCGACCCGGCGAAGAAGGTCGCGGTCATCGGCCCGCTCGCCGACACCCTCTACACCGACTGGTACTCCGGCGCCCTGCCGTACGAGGTGACCCCGCTGGACGGGATCAGGGAGCGGGCCGCCGTCACCGGCGCGACCGAGGGCGCCGACCGGATCGCGCTCAAGGCCGACGGGAAGTACCTCACGGCCCCGGCCGGCGCGGGCGGTGACCTGAGGCTCGCCGCGACCGCGCCGGGGGAGACCGAGCAGTTCGACGTCGTCGACTGGGGCCAGGGGATCGTGACCCTGCGCAGCGTCGCCAACGGCCGGTACGTCAGCCGCGCCAACTGGTCCACCCTCGCCAACACCCAGGAGCAGCCCGCCGGCTGGTTCGTCCAGGAGCAGTTCAGGCTTGAGGCGCAGGCCGACGGGACCGTGCTGCTGCGCTACGCCGGCTACGAGACCGCCGAGTCGTGGTTCGGCCCGAACGTCTACGTCCAGGCCGCCGCCGACGGCACGCTCTCCCTCACCACCGCGGAGAACGCCACCCGGTTCACCAAGGAGACCGTGCGCAGCGGGATCGCCGAGGCCGTCGCGGCGGCCAGGAGCGCCGACACGGCGGTCGTCGTGGTCGGCAGCATGCCCTTCATCAACGGCCGCGAGGCCCACGACCGCACCGACCTGGGCCTCGCGGAGGGCCAGGAGGCGCTGGTCGAGGCCGTGCGCGAGGCCAACCCGAACACCGTGGTCGTCCTGGAGAACAGCTATCCGACGACGATCGACCGCCTGGCGGAGAAGGTCCCGGCCGTCCTGTGGACCACCCACGCCGGCGCGGAGACCGGCCACGCCCTGGCCGACATCCTGTACGGCGACGCCAACCCGGCCGGCCGGCTCACCCAGACCTGGCCGCGCGAGGGCGCGAAGCTGCCGGACATCCTGGACTACGACATCGTCAAGACCGGCTCGACCTACCTGTACGCGAAGGACAAGCCGCTCTACGCCTTCGGGCACGGCCTGAGCTACACCACCTTCGGCTACCAGGGGCTGAAGACCAGGCGCGGCGGCGACGGCTTCGAGGTGAGCGTCAAGGTGACCAACACCGGCGAGCGCGCCGGGGACGAGGTCGTCCAGCTCTACACCCACCAGCGCTCCTCGCGGGTGGAGCAGCCGGTCAAGCAGTTGCGCGGGTTCGAGCGGGTGCACCTGGCGCCGGGCGAGTCGAAGACCGTCACGTTCCCGCTGAAGACCGCCGACCTGGCGTTGTGGGACGTGACCCGGGGCCGCTTCGCGGTGGAGCCGTCCACCCACGACGTGCTCGTCGGCTCCGCCTCGGACCGGATCCGGCAGCGGGCCACGCTGCGGGTGGACGGGGAGCGCATCCCCGCCCGCGACCTGACCAAGGCCACCCGGGCCGCGGACTTCGACGACCACTCGGGCGCGGAACTGGTCGACGAGACCAAGGCGAGCGGCGACGCGGTCGCCCTCTCGTCCGGGGAGTGGATCTCCTTCGCCGACGCCGACCTCGGCCGGGGCGCGACCGGCGTCACGCTGGGGGTCGCGGCGGCCGAGGCCGCCTCCGTGGAGGTCAGGACCGGCTCGCCGACCGGCAGGCTGCTCGGCACGGTCCGGGTGGCCGCCACCGGCGGGGTCTACCACTGGTCGACGGCCACCGCGGCGCTCGCACGGGTTGCGGGCCGGCAGGACGTCTACCTGGTCGCCCGAGGCGACCTGCGGCTCAAGGACGCCGTCCTGACCCGCTGATCCGCTGACCCGTGCGGCCCGCACCGTCCGCTCACCGGATAGTGCGGGCCGCACGGGTCCGGCGGCGTCAGGTCGCGTCGCCGGGCGAGGTGGAGGACCGGCAGGAATTCAGGGGGCTCCTCCTTTGTAAACCGCATGGAATAGAACTGGTAAACGATCTGACGGACGCTGGCCGAATTTGAGCTCCCAGCCATTCTCCCTTACCATGCGATCGAGGGGGACCTCATCTCTTGTAGCAGCCTTGACCGCACTTTGCAGATTGTGTATCTCGGCCTGTGTTATCAAGCCGACCTTGTCGCGTTGGGCCAGATATTCGGATCTTTTTTTGGCGTTCTCGTAAATATGTTCGGTTGCGTTCTCGTGCACCCAGAAGCTGCGCTCTCCCGCTTGCATCTCGAAAGCCTTGGGAAGATCGGTTCCCGGATAGTTGGGTTGGGCGCTTTTAATGTCGCTCCAGACTGTCTTCCCGGCGATGCGGTCATCCGCGACCCTGCCCGATGCGGCGGCGATGTGGGCTTGTTCGCGGGTGGTGGGGATGTCGGGTGCGTCGGAGGGGGTTGGGGGATTCCGGTCTCCGTCAATCCGGGAGTTGTTGTCCATCGGTTTCATTTCTGAGGTCGGCGATCAGATGCGATAAGGCTGCCGAAAACTCGTGCTAGAAAGGGAAGATCGGGACCGGTGCATGCGGTCTGGAGTGCGCGGCTGGCATGATCTGGGGTGATGTCCCCGGACAGCCTCCGGATCGCATCTCGCAGGCCGCTGAAGACGGGGTCTCCGGTGATTGCCCATTCTTGACCCAAGGCCGCGTAGTTAAGGATCTCGGACGTGCGGCAAGCCACCGGTGAGTACGGC
>NZ_CDRNDK010000078.1:0-18842 GCF_977012225.1 Planomonospora algeriensis
GGACAAGGGCTGGTACGGGCTGGAGGTCGCGGTGCGCGCCAAGGCCCGCTGCACCGGCAGTCTCGTCAGTACGGTTCCGGCCGCGTACACGTCCCAGACGTGCTCGGTGCCGGCCTGCGGGCGGGTGGATGCGAAGAGCCGCGAGAGCCAAGCGCTCTTCCGCTGCACCGCCTGCGGGCAGGTCGAGCACGCCGATGTGAACGCGGCCAAATGCGTCAAAATCAGAGGACAGGCGGCCGGGCCGGTCGTCTCAGGGCGTGGAGACTGCGGGGGTGCCCGGGTCGGTGAAGCGTCAAGCACCCGTTCCACAGCGCGCGGCGCGCCCCGCGTTGCCGCGTGAGCGGCACGGGAATCCCCGCCCCTTTCAGGGCGGGGAGCAGGTCAATTCCCGTCCGTGACTCCTCCGCTCCCTGAAGGGAGCGGCTTCTCGCTTTCCTCTGCTGAGGTGGGCGACGGACAAGCCCTGCCCGTTTCAAGCAAAAAACCGTAACAGGGAAGTGATTCCCCTGCCGGGTGAACCCGGCAGTCCCCTCGCTAGATTTGATGGAGATCGCGGCGAGGACGGGAGGCCGACGCGGATGGTCGAGGTCGACGCGGAGAAGCTGAGGAGCGCGACGGACGAGCTGATCGCCACGCTGCTGCCCCTCGCGGAGGACACCAGGACGCTGGCGGACGGGACCCACCTGAGCGCCTACCAGTGGGGCGCCATCGGCGCGGCCACGGTGGCCCGGAACTACACCCCGGCCCGCGAGTACCAGGCCCGGCAGCTGAAGGACTTCGTCGCGTGCCTCAACGGCGTGCACGCGGGCCTGCTCAGCGTGGTGGCCCACTACCGGGCGGCCGAGCTCGCCGCCCTGCAGGCCGCCGCCGACGTGGAGGACAAGGTCCAGAAGGTGGCCGAGCTCCAGGCGAAGCTCCGCCAGGACCAGGCGGACCTGGCGGAGGCCCGCAAGAAGGACCAGGGACTGACGGACTAGCGCGCTGCGGGCGGCGGGCGGAACACGGACGGGGAGGAATCCATGGCGGGAGAAGAACCGCTCACCGGCCTGATCGGCCAGACGGCGGTCATCGGCGGGATGAAGGCGCTGGGGACCTACGGGCCGGCTTGGGCGTCGACCATGGCCAGGATCCAGCTGGCGGGGAAGCTCTCCAAACCGGCGGCGGGTGCGGGAGCCGTCTGGCTGCTCGCCCAGCCGTGGGGCGACGAGCAGATCACCAAGGTGTGGAACGACTGGCGCACGGTCAACCTCAAGCTGATGCACCTGCGGATGCGGGAGTGGGACACCAAGCTCAAGGCGGTCCAGGACGCCTGGCCCGAGGGGGCCGACCGCCGGGCGTTCGACCGCTTCATGTCGCTGGTCTTCCACGAGGTCGTCCAGACGGAGAACGCCGCAGGGCAGATGGCGACCGCCGTGCAGAACGCCCAGTCGGAGATCCACAAGATCGTCGACAACGCCGGGACGGTCATCAACGCCCTCCTGGGGGTCATCATCGCCTCGGAGATCATGCAGCTGATCGGGAAGCGGATGCAGGTCATCGGGGCGGCCAACCCCACCCCCGCCGGAGCCGCGCTGGTGGTGAAGGGGAAGTCGATCCAGAGCATGGCAGAGGCCACGAAGGACTCCTCCGGCCTGATCCTCATGGGCACGGCGGTCAACGCGGTCGTCGGCGCGACGGCGGCGCTCATCTTCAGCCTCGGCAACCTGTCGGCGCTGATGAGCGCGGACAACCAGTTCCCGCAGCCGCAGGCCAACCTCGACAGCGACGGCACCGACGGCCGGACGGACTTCGACGACATCCGGCGCCGCAGCGTGCAGCAGTCCGGCAGTGAGGGCTGGAGCCGCATCTGATCCGCGGCCGGCGGGGCGCCGCGCGCCCCGCCGGCCGCGCGGACGTCAGCTCCCGTACCTGTCGCGCAACTCCTGCAGGCTGCGCAGCGCCTCGGAGACGCGCGGGTCGGATGTGATCGAGGAGTCGACGTCCATGTGCGGCAGCCTGCCCTGGAGCGACTCGCTGAACCCGTTCGCCCGGCCGATGACGGGTTCGAGCACCTCGGTCATCCGGGCGGTGGCCCGCTCGGCGGCGGCGGTGGAGGCCTCATGATGGCCTCGGCCAGTGCCGCGGAGCCCAGGCGCATGGCCCGCGGGTCGATGTCCACGCCGAGCAGCGCGCCGCCCGGGGCCACCTCGACCCGCACCAGGCCGTCGGCGGCCTCACCGCGTCCCCGCAGGTCGGCGAGTTCCTCGTAGACCTTCTCGTAGTGCCGGGAGACGGCGCCGAAATCATCGAGCAGCCGATCCATGTCGGCGTCCCCGGTCCGTCCGGGACGATCATGTGACATGTCGCGCACCCCTTCTCGCGGCCGCTTCAAGATCCATCCATGCGGTGCTCACCTTACGGCAAACACGGCGTCCCGCCCCGGGCGGGACGCCGCGCGGAGCGGCCCGGGGCTCTTCACGGCCGGGAGAGGAAGGCGCGGAACTCCTCCAGGTGCGGGGCGATGTCCAGGCCGCGGCCGGCCAGCCAGGCGTCGTCGGCGTAGGTGCCCCGGTAGCGCTCGCCGCCGTCGCAGATCAGCGTCACCACGCTGCCCCGCTCGCCCGCCTCGCGCATCTGGCGGATGAGCTGTACGGCCGCCGCCACGTTGGTCCCGGTGGAGCCGCCCACGTCGCGGCCGGTGACCTCGCGGACCCAGCGCATGGCGGCGATGGACCGGGCGTCGGGGACCTGGATCATGCGGTCGATCACGGCGGGCATGAAGGACGGCTCGACCCGGGGGCGGCCGATGCCCTCGATGATGGAGCCGGGGGCGGTGGCCTCAGGGTCGCCGGAGCACCAGGAGGGGTAGAAGGCCGACCCCTCCGGGTCCACCACGGCCAGCCGGGTGGCGTGGCGGCGGTAGCGGATGTAGCGGCCGATCGTGGAGGAGGTGCCGCCGGTCCCGGCGCCGACCACGATCCAGGCGGGCTCGGGATGGGGCTCCATCGCCATCTGGTTGAAGATGCTCTCGGCGATGTTGTTGTTGCCCCGCCAGTCGGTGGCCCGCTCGGCGTAGGTGAACTGGTCCATGAAGTGGCCGCCCGTCTCGGCGGCCAGCCGCCGGGACTCGGAGTAGATCGTCCCGGGGTCGTCCACCAGGTGGCACTTGCCGCCGTGGAACTCGATCAGGGCGATCTTCTCGGGCGAGGTGGAGGCCGGCATCACCGCGATGAACGGCAGGCCGAGCAGGCGGGCGAAGTAGGCCTCGCTCACCGCGGTCGACCCGCTGGAGGCCTCCACGACCGTGGTGGAGGGGCCGATCCAGCCGCCGGCCAGGCCGTACAGGAACAACGAGCGGGCCAGGCGGTGCTTGAGTGAACCGGTGGGGTGGACGGACTCGTCTTTCAGGTAGAGGTTTACTCCCCAATGCGCGGGAAGCGGAAAGACGTGGAGATGAGTGTCGCAGCTACGGTTGGCGTCGGCCTCGACGAGGCGGATGGCCTCGGCCACCCAGGAGCGGGTCTCGGGGTCGTGTCGGTCCACGTATCGCATGTCCCCAAAGGTAGCCCTACCAGCTGTTATGTGATACCAGGCACATTCTCTGTCAAATCGAGTGAGGGATGTTACGATAACGATACTTGTCCGACTGTAGGGCGTGTCGCGTCCGCCCACGGCACGGGCACCCATCGACCTTTCGACCGTCCGGAATCCTTAACGGCCCTCTTACGGAGCCGATGGGACCATGAGCCGGACCGTCGAGAAGACTGTGCCGTATCCGGGGCAGACGGTCATGGGGGGAAGAACACGAGGGGGATGACATGATCTCGATAACCGACGAGCAGCGGCAGGACTGGTTCGAACGCGACGTCGTGCCGGTGACCGGGCAGCTCTACGCATCCGCCATGCGTCTGACCCGCAACTCCGCCGATGCCGAGGACCTGGTGCAGGAGACCGTCACCAAGGCGTTCACCTCCTACCACCAGTTCCGCGAGGGCACCAACCTCAAGGCGTGGCTGCACCGGATCCTCACCAACAACTTCATCAACGACTACCGCAAGAAGCAGCGCTCGCCGAAGCTCTCGGCCACCGAGGAGATCGAGGACTGGCAGCTGGCAGCCGCCGAGTCGCACACCTCCACCGGCCTCAAGTCGGCGGAGACCGAGGCCCTGGAGCAGCTCCCCGACAACGCGGTGATGAACGCCCTGCGCGCCCTGCCCGAGGACTTCAGGGTGGCCGTCTACCTCGCCGACGTCGAGGGCTTCGCCTACAAGGAGATCGCCGAGCGGATGGGCACCCCCATCGGCACGGTCATGTCCCGGCTGCACCGCGGCCGCCGCCAGCTCCGCACCATGCTGGCGGACTACGCCCACGAGGAGGGCGCGTTCCGGCTCCCGGAGCAGCGCCAGGCCGCCTAGCCGGCGGCCCCTCGGGGCCGGGCGGGACGACGGAGATCAGGTGACATCTCCATCAACGCCTCCCGGATCAAGGACCCTCGGGGCCGGGCGGGACGACGGAGATCAGCCTGCGGCGATCAGCGCGACCGCGGCGAGCGTGGTCCCGATCCCCGTCAGCTGCACCCCGTTGAGCCGCTCGCCGAGCACGTAGCGGGCCAGCACCAGCGTGCTCGCCGGGTACAGCGAGGCCAGCACGCCGACCAGGGCGATCATGCCGCGCTGCTCGGCCAGCACGAACAGGACGTTGGCCGCCATGTCCAGCGCCCCGGCCGCGACGATGATCCGCAGCGCGCCGCCGTTCCCGGGGCGCAGCGTGCGGCGGGTGGCGACGGCCAGCAGGGCGATGAGCGCCACCGAGGCCAGCCGCGCGCCGAACAGCGGCCACATGCCGCCGTCCTCGGGGCTGCGGGCGAGCAGGATGAAGAAGCAGCCGAAGCCCGCGCCGGCGCCCAGGGCGGCCAGGACCGGGCCGTAGGCGCGGCCCGCGGAGGCGGGGGAGGAGTCCCGGCTGACCAGGACCACCGCCACCAGCGCCAGCGCGATGCCGCCCAGCGCGACCGGCTGCGGCCGCTCGCCGGTCGCCAGGCCGTACAGCACGGGCAGCGTCGCCGAGGTCGCGCGGTGACCGGCGCCACCACGGACATCACGCCGGTGGCCAGGGCGCGGTAGAACAGCACCAGCGCCGCGGCTCCGGCCACCCCGGCCGCCACGCCCCAGGCGAGGGCCGCCGCGCTGGGCGTGCCCGGCAGGAACGGCAGCAGCGCCGCGACCAGGGCCAGGCCCGCCAGCTGGGAGAGCACGACCACCGCGAGCACCTGCGAGCGCCGGGTGGCGAGCCCGCCGAAGAAGTCCGCCGTCCCGTACACCAAGGCGCAGGCCGTCGCCAGGACCACTGCTGTCATCATCCACCTCAGTCCATTGAATTGCACTATTAGTACATCACATTGAGAGCATTGGAGTGTACGTGAAGTTCACTACACTGCACTCATGGACCCGGAGACGATCACCGCCGCCATCGCCAACAACGTGCGCGCCCAGCGGGCGCACCGGCAGATGACGCTCGACGAGCTCGCCGCGCGGTCGGGAGTGAGCCGGGGCATGCTGGTCCAGGTCGAGCAGGGCAGGACCAACCCCAGCATCAACACGCTGACCCGGATCGCCGACGCGCTCGGGGTGACGGTCGCCCGGATGGTCGAGGTCTCCGACACGCCCGTGGTCCGCGTCGTGCACGCGGCCGACATGGTCACCTTCGCGCACGGCCGGGCGAGCGCGGCCCGCCTGCTGGTCGGCACCGACGCGCCCGCCATCCTGGAGCTGTGGGACTGGCGGCTGGCCCCGGGCGACCACCACGACGGCGACGCCCACCCGCCGGGGACCCGGGAGATGCTGACCGTGATCGAGGGCGAGCTCACCCTCACCGTGTACGGCCGCAGCCACGCCGTCGGCACCGGCGGGGCCGTCGTGTTCAGCGCCGACCGTCCGCACCGGTACGCCAACGAGGGGGAGGGTCCGCTCCGTTTCGTGATGGTCGTGACGGAACCGCGCGAGACGCCCGACCAATAACGAGGAGCTGGGGGTCGCCGGCGCCTGCGAGATCGGGGACGGGGTCACCCTCTCCGGGTGGATCGGCCTGGTGGTGTGCTTCCGTGATGGTTTCTACCGATAGCAGGAGGGATCGGTGAAACATCGCCATCTGGGTACAGATCCCACTGGATGCGCCATTCGGATAGCACGCCGATACGCCGAGCTGCAGACCGACGTCCCACTCTGGTGGGAGGACCTGGCCAAGATCTTGCGGGAGGAGGCGGCGGAGGACCGCCGCTGACCTCCGCGATGTTTCGGGGGGACTCATGCGATTGTGGACGGCGCCTCTCGTCCTGCTGCTCGGGATCGGATCGCCGGTCCCGCTTCCACCGGATCCGGAGACCCTCGCCAGGGACCTCGCCGAGATCCAGCCGCAGTGGCCGGCCGCCCGGTTCCCCGTGCCGCCCGCCGCCCGGAAGGTGGACTGCGCCAGGACCAGGTGCGTGGCGCTCACCTTCGACGACGGGCCGGGCGAGTACACCGGGCCGCTGCTCGACACCCTCGCCGCCCACCGCGCCAGGGCGACCTTCTTCGTGATCGGGCGGACGGTGGCCGACGGCGACGGCGCGGACCTGCGCCGCATGGTGTCCGAGGGGCACGAGCTGGGCAACCACTCCTGGAGCCATACCGACCTCACCGGACTGCCGGAGGAGGGCATCGAGGAGGAGCTGCGCCGCACCCAGGAGGCCGTACGGCGGGTCACCGGGGTGCGGATGGCCTTCATGCGCCCGCCGTACGGCGCCACCGACCGCAGGGTCGCCTCGACGAGCCGCCGCGAGGGGCTGGCCCAGATCCTGTGGAGCGTCGACACCCTGGACTGGCTGGAACGGGACGCCCCGGCCCTGCTGCGCCGCGCGGGGAAGGCCGAGCCGGGTTCCATCGTGCTGATGCACGACATCCACCGCGTGACGGTGGAGACCGTCCCCGCGCTGCTGAAGGATCTGGCGGCCAGGGGCTACACGTTCGTGACGCTCTCGGAGCTGTACGGCCGCGCGCTGACGCCGGGCCGGGCGTACCTGAAGCGCTGACGCCGGGCCCGGGCGTACCTGAAGCGGTGACGCCGGGCCCGGCGTTCCCGATGGGCTTTCCGGTTCCCGACGGTCTTCCGGCGGGCTTTCCAGCGGGCCGGGGCGGGCGGTGCCGGGTCAGCGCTCGGTGAGCACGCCGCAGGCGATGTGCTGGCCGGAGTCGCCGCCTCTGAGGGTCACGGCGTCGGGACCGTTCGTCCTGGCGCCGGGACTGGCCGTGGCCTCCGGGTGGCTGTAGCGGTCGGGGATGTTGGCCTGGTTGTCCGGCTCGGCGTGGATGATGACGGCGGTGCCGTCGCCGTCGAAGAGCTGCCGCACCTGGAAGCGGTCGGTGGCGAAGGAGGCGGCTCCCATGCCGTCCCCGCCGACCAGCAGGTCGGGCATGTCGCCGGTGTGGTCGGGGTGGGAGGCCTGCTCCAGGCTGAGGTGCGTGCCCGCGCTGGAGAACGGGCCACCGGTGGCGGGGTCGGTCGCCTCCGCGCTGCAGACCCCCTTGCCGTGGAGGTGGAAGCCGTGGAAGCCGCCCGGCAGCCCCTTGACGGTGACCGTCACCACGGATCTGCCGTCCTCCTCCTCGACGCTGAAGGTGCCGACGGACTTGCCGTCGGCGTCCTTGATCTCGGCTCGGGCCGACGCGTCACCCGCTCCGGGGGAAGCCGTTCCCGTCTGAGCGGGGGAACGCGGCTCGGTGGTCCCGGTCGGGCTCGGGGCTCCGTCGGCGGTGTCGTCCGGTGCGGGGCTCTGGTCCGCCGTACCGGTCGGCGAGGGCAAGTCGGGCAGGTCGGGCGGTTCCGGCGAAGACTCCGCCGAGGCGCCTCCGGCGGCGAGCGCTCCGGCGCCCAGGGCCGCGGCCAGGAGCAGATGCGGTGTGCGAAGCATGGAAGATCCCCCGTAGGTCGTGGTCGTACTCCGCCTCCGTGCGGAGAAGAAACCTCGACTGTCTCCATACCGCCGCAAACGGGAGACAACCTCAGAAGTGCCCCTATATGGGACAAAGGGGATCTAGGGGGAGCTGGGAAAAGGGCTGTGGCCCGCCGCGCGCGCGGCGGGCCACAGCCCTTCGGTCCGATCATGCCGGGTCGGCCCGGGGTCACCGGGACGGTCGCCCCGACGGTGGTCCGGATGGCCGCCCGGTGGCACGGGTGGCCGCGCCCGGACGGGTGCTCAGTTGCCGCGCTTGGCGCGGGCGGCGCTGCGGCCGCGGGTGGCGGCGTCGAGGACGACCTTGCGGATGCGCACGGACTCCGGAGTGATCTCCACGCACTCGTCCTCGCGGATGAACTCCAGCGCCTGCTCCAGGGAGAGCTGGCGCGGCGGGATGACCTTCTCGGTCTCGTCCGCGGTGGAGGAGCGCATGTTGGTGAGCTTCTTCTCCTTGGTGATGTTCACGTCCATGTCGTCGGAGCGCGAGTTCTCGCCGACGATCATGCCCTCGTAGACCTCGGTGCCCGGCGAGACGAACAGCACGCCGCGCTCCTGCAGGTTGAGCATGGCGAACGCGGTCACCGGGCCGGAGCGGTCGGCGACCAGGGAGCCGTTGTTGCGGGTGCGCAGCTCGCCGAACCACGGCTCGTAGGCCTCGAAGACGTGGTGGACCAGGCCGGTGCCGCGGGTCTCGGTGAGGAACTCGGTCCGGAAGCCGATCAGACCGCGGGCCGGGACCACGAACTCCATCCGGATCCAGCCGGTGCCGTGGTTGGTCATGTGCTCCATGCGGCCCTTGCGGACGGCCAGCAGCTGGGTGACGGCGCCGAGGTACTCCTCCGGGCAGTCGACGGTCAGGCGCTCGACCGGCTCGTGCAGCTTGCCGTCGATCGTCTTGGTGACGACCTGCGGCTTGCCGACGGTCAGCTCGTAGCCCTCGCGGCGCATCTGCTCGACCAGGATGGCCAGCGCCAGCTCGCCGCGGCCCTGCACCTCCCAGGCGTCCGGGCGCTCGGTCGGGAGCACGCGCAGCGAGACGTTGCCGACGAGCTCCTTGTCCAGGCGGTCCTTGACCATGCGGGCGGTCACCTTGGCGCCCTTGACCTTGCCGACCAGCGGCGAGGTGTTGGTGCCGATGACCATGGAGATGGCGGGCTCGTCCACGGTGATCAGCGGGAGCGGGCGCGGGTCCTCCGGGTCGGCGAGCGTCTCACCGATCATGATCTCCGGGATGCCGGCGATCGCGATGATGTCGCCGGGGCCGGCCTCCTCGGCGGGCTTGCGCTCCAGCGCGTCGGTCATCAGCAGCTCGGTGATCTTCACCTTCTGGATGGTGCCGTCGGTGCGGCACCAGGAGACCTGCTGGCCCTTCTTGATGGTGCCCTGGTGGACGCGGCACAGCGCGATCCGGCCCAGGTAGGACGAGGCGTCCAGGTTGGTGACGTGCGCCTGCAGCGGGGCCGACGGGTCGTAGGTCGGAGCCGGGATGGTCTCCTTGATGACCTGGAACAGCGGCTCCAGGTCCTCGGAGTCCGGCATGCCGCCGTCCTCGGGACGGTTCATCGAGGCGCGGCCGGCCTTGGCCGAGGCGTAGACGATCGGGAAGTCGATCTGCTCCTCGGTCGCGTCCAGGTCCATGAAGAGCTCGTAGACCTCGTCCACGACCTCCTTGATCCGGGCGTCGGGGCGGTCGACCTTGTTGATGCAGAGGATGACCGGCATCTTGGCGGCGAACGCCTTGCGCAGCACGAACCGCGTCTGCGGCAGCGGGCCCTCGGAGGCGTCCACCAGCAGCACGACGCCGTCGACCATCGACAGGCCGCGCTCGACCTCGCCGCCGAAGTCGGCGTGGCCGGGGGTGTCGATGATGTTGAGGGTCATGCCGCCGTGCTTGACGGCGGTGTTCTTCGCGAGAATGGTGATGCCCTTCTCGCGCTCGAGGTCGTTGGAGTCCATGACACGGTCGTCCACGTCCTGGTTGGCCCGGAAGGCCCCGGACTGCCAGAGCATGGCATCCACGAGAGTGGTCTTGCCGTGGTCGACGTGCGCGATGATCGCGATGTTCCGCAGGTCGTCGCGGCTGTTCAAAGGCATGATGGAGTCTCACTCTGTGATCGTGGAGGCTGGCCGCGGACATGCGGCCGTACCATTTTAGTTGATTCCCGCCTTCACTGACGCGCTCTCGATGTCAAGCGCTTCCCGCTCCCCTTCCCCGCACCCGCGGGTCTACGTCCCGGAGGCCCGGCCGTACCCCCGCGCGCGTGCGCGCACGAGCACTGCACGGGCACCGCATAGGCACCGCACGGGCACCGTACGGACTTCGCGCCGGCACTGCCTAAGCTCGGCACATGTCCCTCACCCCTTCCCTGCCCGCGACGCTCATCACCCGGGACGGCGTACGGATCGACGCCGCGCACACCCCGCCGACGGGCGGCGCAGGCGGCGGGGGAGACCTGGGCATCGTGCTGGCGCACGGCTTCACCGGGTCGCTCAGGGAGCGGACCACCCGGCGGATCGCCCACGTGCTCAGCGCCTTCGGGGGCGTGGTCGCGCTCGACTTCCGGGGGCACGGCAGGTCCGGCGGGGAGTCGACCGTCGGGGACCTGGAGATCCACGATCTGGACGCGGCCGTGCGGCACGCGCGGGCGATCGGCTACACCAGGGTCGTGACCGTCGGGTTCTCGATGGGCGGGGCGGTGGCGCTCCGGCACGCGGGCCTGCTGAAGGGCGTGGACGGCGTGGTCGCGGTCAGCGCCCCCGCACGCTGGTACTACCGCGGTACCCGCCCGATGCGGCAGGTCCACTGGGCGATCGAGCGGCCGGCCGGGCGGCTGGCGGCGCGGCTGGGCAAGGGCACGCGGATCTCCCGGAAGCCGTGGGACCCGGTCCCGCCCGCGCCGTACGAGGCGGCCGCGCAGATCGCCCCGGCGCCGCTGCTCGTCGTGCACGGCGACGCCGACGCGTTCTTCCCGCTCGACCACGCGCACCAGATCCACGACTCCGCCCGGGACCCGAAGGAGCTGTGGGTCGAGCCCGGGTACGGCCACGCGGAGACGGCGGCCACGCCCACCCTGATCCGCCGGATCGGGCGATGGGCGGCCATGGTTTAGTCCTGGTGTGTACGGCAACTGGTCGAGGCGGGGGTAATGCGCATGCGGAGCATCTACGTGGCCGGCCTGGGCCCGGGAGACGGCCGGCAGATCGTCGAGCTCGGGCTGATGGAACTGCTGACCCGCCGGGTCGACCGCACCGGCGTGTTCCGGCCGATCGCCCGGGGCGAGCGCGCCTCCGAGCTCCTCGACGACAGGTACCGCCCGGCCGCCTCGGCGATCGGGGTGACCGCCGAGGACGCGGCCGAGATCTACGCGCAGCGGGGCGCGGAAGAGCTGATCGGCCGGCTGGTCGCGCGCTTCCACACGCTGGAGCGCGAGTGCGACGCGCTGCTGGTGCTGGGCAGTTCCTTCGCCACCGACGACCTCCCCCGCGAACTGGCCTTCAACGCCCGCCTCGCCGCCGAGTTCGGCGCCCCGGTGATCGTGGTGGTCGGCGCGCACGCCGACTCCGCCGACGAGATCGCGATGGAGATGCGCACCGGTTACCAGGTCTTCTCCGACCTGGGCTGCACGGTCCTGGCGGTGATCGCCAACCGGGTCCCGCCCGAGATGACCGTCGAGCCCGACCTGCCGGTGCCGTTCTACGTCATCCCCGAGCACCCGTCGCTGTCGGCGCCGACCGTCGGCCAGGTGGCGCAGGCCGTACAGGCCAAGCAGATCCAGGGGGAGGAGGACGGGCTGCGCCGGGACGTGACCGGGTTCGTGTTCGGCGGCGCGACGATCCCGCTGTTCCTGTCGCACCTGGTGGACGGGGCGCTGGTGATCACCCCCGGGGACCGGCCCGACCTGCTGCTGGCCTCGCTGGCCGCCGAGGCGGCCGGTACGGCCCGCCCCTCCGGCGTGGTGCTCACGCTGGGCGAGGAGCCCACCTCGAACGTGCGGGCGCTCACCGCGCGGCTGGCGCCCGGCATGCCGGTGCTGGCGGCCGCCGACGACAGCTTCACCGTGGCCACCACCCTGGCCGGGCTGGAGGGGCGGCTGACCGCCGACAACCCCCGCAAGATCGAGACGGCGCTCGGCCACTTCGACGCGCACGTCGACACCGCAGGGCTCGCCGACCGCATCGAGCTGGCCCGCTCCGAGCGGGTCACCCCGATGATGTTCGAGCACACGCTGCTGGAGCGGGCGAGGGCGGACCGCAGGCACATCGTGCTGCCGGAGGGCGAGGAGGACCGCATCCTGCGGGCCGCCGACGTCCTGGTCCGCCGCGGCATCGTGGACCTCACCCTGCTGGGCCGCGAGGAGGTGATCCGGCGGCGGATCGCCGACCTCGGCCTCGACCTGGACGGGGTGACCGTGACCGACCCGCTGAGCTCGCCGCTGCGCGACGCCTTCGCCGAGGAGTACGCCGCGCTCCGGGCGCACAAGGGCATCACCCTGGAGCGGGCCAGGGACGTGGTCACCGACGTCAACTTCTTCGGCACGATGATGCTGCACCGGGGCGAGGTGGACGGCATGGTCTCCGGCGCCGCGCACACCACCGCCGCCACGATCCTGCCCGCCTTCCAGATCATCAGGACGGTCCCGGGCACCTCGATCGTCTCCTCGGTGTTCTTCATGTGCCTGGCCGACCGGGTGCTCGTCTACGGCGACTGCGCGATCAACCCCGACCCGGACGCCGGGCAGCTCGCCGACATCGCGGTCTCCTCGGCCCGTACGGCGGAGCGGTTCGGCGTCGAACCCCGGATCGCGATGCTGTCGTACTCCACCGGCCGCTCGGGCAGCGGCGCCGACGTCGACAAGGTCCGCGAGGCCACCGCCATGGTCGCCGAGCGGGCGCCGGACCTGCTGGTGGAGGGGCCCATCCAGTACGACGCGGCGGTGGACCCCCGGGTCGCCGCCGCCAAGCTGCCCGGCTCCCAGGTGGCCGGGCGGGCGACCGTGCTGATCTTCCCGGACCTGAACACCGGCAACAACACCTACAAGGCGGTGCAGCGCTCGGCCGGGGCGGTCGCGGTCGGCCCGGTCCTGCAGGGCCTGCGCAAGCCGGTCAACGATCTGTCGCGCGGCGCGCTGGTCACCGACATCGTCAGCACGGTGGCCATCACCGCCATCCAGGCCCAGGGAGAGACCCGATGACCCGCATCCTGGTGATCAACTCCGGATCGTCGTCCCTGAAGTACCGGCTGCTCTCCGTCGGGAACGGGGACGGGGACGGGGACGGGACCGGGGCCGGGCAGGAGGCGGCCGTGCGCCTGGCCGCGGGCCTGGTGGAGCGGATCGGCGAGCCCGGCTCCCCGGTCGCCGACCACGGCGCGGCGCTGGACGCGGTCGCCGCGGAACTGGCCTCCGCCGGGTTCGGGATCGACTCGCCGGAGCTGGCCGCGATCGGGCACCGGGTCGTGCACGGCGGCCGGGACTTCACCGAGCCCACGCTGATCACCGACGAGGTGGCGGAGCGGATCGAGCGGCTCATCCCGCTCGCGCCGCTGCACAACCCGGCGAACCTGGCGGGCATCGAGGTGGCCCGCCGGCTCCGCCCCGACCTGCCGCAGGTCGCGGTCTTCGACACCGCCTTCCACTGCACCGTCCCGGCCGCCGCCGCGACCTACGCGATCGACCGGGAGACCGCCGAGCGGTACGGCATCCGGCGCTACGGCTTCCACGGCACCTCCCACGCCTACGTCTCGCGCGCGGCGGCGGGGCTGGCCGACCGGCCGGGCCCCGGCGGGCCCAACGTGATCGTGCTGCACCTGGGCAACGGCGCCAGCGCCTCGGCGGTGGCGGGCGGGCGGTGCGTGGAGACCTCCATGGGCCTGACTCCGCTGGAGGGGCTCGTCATGGGCACCCGGAGCGGCGACGTGGACCCCGGGGTGCTGATGCACCTGCGCCGCGAGGCCGGGATGGAGGTCGAGCGGATCGACGAGCTGCTCAACCGGCGCAGCGGACTGCTCGGCCTCTGCGGCGACAACGACATGCGCGCGGTGGAGAGGCGGGTGGCCGCCGGGGACCCGGAGGCGGAGCTGGCCCACGCGGTCTACTGCCACCGGCTGCGCAAGTACGTCGGCGCCTACTACGCGGTGCTCGGGTCGGTGGACGTGATCGCGTTCACCGGCGGCATCGGGGAGAACTCCGCCCTGGTCAGGGAGCGGTCCCTGAGCGGTCTGGAGGGGCTCGGGATCGTCCTGGACGCCGAGCTCAACGCGGCGGGCAAGGGCGTGATCTCGGCCGGCGGCTCGCGGGTCACGGTGGCGGTGGTCCCCACCGACGAGGAGCTGGAGATCGCCCGCCAGACTCTCGAGGTCGTCTCCCGAACCGATCGCGGATAAAAGGCGTCTACCTACAGTGGATGGATGAAATCCGCCGGGAGAAGCCTGCGGGACACGAACCACTGCCAACCGGTGGTCGTGGGGCATACTTCATGCAGTCGGGCGGTCGCCCAGCGTCGCGGGGGCGCGCTGGGCGATCCATCCGCCGGGTGGAGGTGCCGGTACGGCTGGCGGGAGCCGTACCGGCACGCTCGGCGGACCGCCGGGCGCCGAGGCGCCGGGGGCGCCGGATGCCGGGACGCCGGTCGCGGGGGCGGCGACACCGGGGCGCGGACCGCCGGGACTCAGCCCAGGCGGGCGATGGACTTGTACTCCAGGTAGGCCGCCAGGCCCTCGGGGCCGAGCTCGCGCCCGAGGCCGCTGCTCTTGAAGCCGCCGAACGGGGAGCTGTTCTCGATCATGAAGAGGTTGACGCCGTAGGTGCCGGTGCGCACCCGGCGGGCCACCTCCATGCCGCGCTCGGTGTCGGCGGTCCACACCGTGCCCGCCAGGCCGTAGTCGCTGTCGTTGGCGATGCGGACCGCGTCGTCCTCGTCCTCGTAGGGGATCACGGCCAGGACCGGTCCGAAGATCTCCTCGCGGGCGATCCGCATCTCGTTGGTGGCGCCGGCGAAGACCGTGGGGGCCACGTACCACCCCCGGTCGAGGGGGCGCTCCAGACCGCCGACGACCGGCTTGGCGCCCTCGTCGATGCCGATCCTGATGTAGTTCTCCACCCGCTCCTGCTGGCGCTGGGCGACCAGCGGGCCGATGCCGGTGGCCGGGTCGGCGGGGTCGCCGACCTGCATGCCCCGCACCATCGCCGCGACCGCGTCCACGACCTCGTCGTAGCGGTTGCGGGAGGCCAGGATGCGGGTCTGCGCGACGCACGCCTGGCCGTTGTTCATCAGCGAGGCGATCGACAGGAAGCCCATCGCGGAGGACAGGTCGCAGTCGTCCAGGATGATCGCGGCGGACTTGCCGCCGAGTTCCAGGGTGCAGCGCTTGAGCTGCTCGCCGCAGATGCTCCCGATGCGGCGGCCGGCCGCGGTGGAGCCGGTGAAGGCGACCTTGTCCACGCCGGGGTGGGAGACCAGGTGCTCGCCGGCCTCGCGCCCGGCGGCGACGATGTTGACGACGCCGTCGGGGATCCCGGCCTCCTTCACCATCTCGGCCAGCAGGTAGGCGTCGAGCGGGGTCTCCGGCGCGGGCTTGACCACGACCGTGCAGCCCGCGACGAGCGCGGGGGCCAGCTTGATCATGATGACGAACTGCGGGACGTTCCACGGGACGATCGCGGCGACCACGCCGACGGGCTCGCGCCGTACGGTCACCGGGCCGAACGTGCCGGGCCGCTCCTCCTCCACCGGGAAGGTCGCGCCGAGCCCGGCGTAGTACTGCAGCATGCCGAGCGGCTGGGGGGCCTGGGCCATCTGGGAGAAGGTGATGGGCGAGCCCATCTCCTCGGTGATGATCTCCGCCATCTCGCCCTGCCGGGCCGCGTAGATCTCGGCGAGCCTGCCGACCACGGCGGCGCGCTCGGCCATCGTCATCCGGGGCCACGGGCCGTGGTCGAACGCCTGGCGGGCGGCGGCCACCGCGCGGTCCATGTCGGCGGGGGTGCCCTCCGGGACGCGGCCGACGATCTCCTCGGTGTGGGGCGAGACGACGTCGATGGTCCCGGTGCCCGCGGGGGCCACCCAGTCGCCTCCGATGAACAGCGTGTCGTGCTGGCGCATGATGTCTTGCCTCCTGGTGGGCGGACCGGAGCCGGTGTTTTGAACGAGTGCTTGCTCGGACAGTGTCATGCGGGAGGAACGGCGTTACAAGGTCTACCGCCCATGAGACCGAATCATGTTCTATCAACGATGGCAAGGGGTCTCCGCCGGGGCCGCCGGTGTTCCGCACTCGGCCGTCGGGAGGGCGGCCGGAGCCGTACCCTCTTGTCATGTCGTGGCGCGTCCTCGCCCGACGGAAGGCCGCTCCCTTCCCCTGCTCTGAGGGCATGTCCGGAAATTTTGTTCAAATCTCGCAAACTGGTAGACAGTCCATCAAAGGTGTATGAGTTCCACGGTTCCGGTGGCGGGCTTGAAGATCGTCTTCTATAGTTTCGCTCGGTCCGCAAGGTGCTCTGGAGGTGAGCGAAGCGTGCGACCGAGCCGCCCGGCGGTGCTGGGCGCCCTGCTCGCGGCGCTCCTGCTGACTCCCGCGATGGCGGGGGCGAGCGCCGGACACGCCACCAGGCTCGATCCGGAGGCCCAGCTGAAGAAGCTGACGGCCGAGGCGGGCAAGCTCAACAAGCTCTACCGCGGCCAGGTGCAGACCCTGGAGGACGCCCGGGTCAAGGCCAAGAAGGCCACCGAGAACGCCAAGAGCCTCAAGCGGGCCCTGGCCACCGCGGAGACCGACGTGGTCCGCTTCGCCCAGACCACCTACATGGGCGGCCCGCTGGACAGCGGCAGCCTGCTGAGCTTCAAGGGCGACGCCGGAGTCGTCCTCGACCAGGCCGCCGCCATGTCCTACCTCGCCAGCCAGCGCGCCTCCCAGCTCATCCGGGTCAAGGAACTGATCGCGGCCGCCAAGAAGGCGGAGAAGAAGGCCGCCGCCGAGATCACCAAGCTCCAGCGGGACATCGCCAAACTCAAGAAGGACCGCGTCAGGATCGAGACGCTCCTGGCCAAGTACGGCTTCCAGCAGCCCTCGGGGAGCGGCGGCCTGACCGCCCGCACGGTCACCATGCGCAACCTGGTGCTGCAGAACTTCCCGATGCCGTACAGCTACGGCTGCCTGCGCCCCGGCGATCCCGGCGACCACGGCAGCGGCCGGGCCTGCGACTTCATGATGAGCGCCGGCGGCCGGGCGCCCACCCCCGACGCCAAGGCCCGCGGCGACCGCCTGGCCCAGTGGGCGATCGACAACGGGCGGCGGCTCGGCGTGATGTACATCATCTGGCAGCAGCGCTACTACGACGTGCGGACCGGCGCGGGCTGGCGGATGATGTCCGACCGCGGCGGCAACACCGCCAACCACATCGACCACGTGCACATCTCGATGTTCTGATCGGCCGGACCGCTGACCTGTGCTGCCGACGCGGGGGCGTTAGAGTGGCGCAGTGATCGACAAGCCGCCCGGACTGCCGTTTCTGATTGTCTTCTCGACTGCAGCGATCACTTTCCTGATATGGGTCAGCGACCCGTCCTGGCCGGGCTTCGAGACGTTCGTGTACGGGATCCCCATCGGCTTCCTCCTGTTCGCCTACTGGGCGATTCGGATGACATGGGCCGATTACAAGGGAACCGCGCCGGACGGTACGCTCAACCGCTCGCTCATGCCGTGGTACATCTCCGGTGCCGTCATGCTCGCCCTGGTGACCGGGGCACCTTTCTGGATTCGATTCACGGTCTCCGAATCGAGCCTGGAAGCCTATGTCAGAGCGGTGAACGAGAACCCCGGCGGTAAAGAGTCGTGTCAATGGGCCGGCCTGTACCGCGTATGCGCCGGAAAGCGGCATCAGGATCTCAGCGGGAAAGAGATCCCCGGCAGCGCGGAGTTCGCCGTCCGAGACATCTTTCTCAACGAGGACAAGGGATTTCTCTGGTCGCCCTCCGGCGAACCCGATGAGAACGCCGACGGCGGCATCAGCTATACCCACCTGAGAGGCCGTTGGTACGGCTACAGATGGGACGATCGGTGAGGCCGGTGGGAGAGGATCAGGGACGAGGATTTCGCCTGGTGACCGCCTGAGGGACCGGCCGCCGGAGGCGTCACGGTCGGTCGCGGTCATCTGTACGGCGCGGGTGATCCGTGCGAGTCTGTCCGGACCAAGACGGTGATCAAGGACGGATGCGACATATGGTGGCGGCATTCCTCGTTCCGTTGACGTGGCCGCAGGGCACAGGTCTGGCCGGTCTCGTGGTGTCGGCTCGGCCGGCCGCGTCCGCGCCGGGGGTGGGCTGGACCGAACTGCTGCTGATCGCCTGCGCGATCGTGCCCGCGCTCTGCTTCGCCCTGGTCAGGGGGGAGACCGGTGGCCGGTCCAGGGCCGGGTGCCTGGGGTGGCCGCTGAAGGCGTTGGCCCTGTGGGCGGGGGCGAACGTGATGGCGTATCCGGCCGGGGTGCTGATGTACCTGGGCACCGCGGAGCTGGAGCGGCACCCCGAGGTGTGGCTGGTGGCCGCCGCGTCGCCGGTCGCCGCGCTGGCGGTCGCCTGGTGGTTCCGGCCCGTCCTGCCGCCGCTCCGCCGGCCGTACCTGGTGCTGCGGGCCGTGCTGCTGCTGGTCGCGTGTGTCACGGCGGTGCTCGCGGCCGAGCGGAGCGGGCTGCCGGTCACGTCGGTCTCCGGGGTCTGGGGCGGTGCCTCGCTGGTGGCGGCCCTGGCCTGCGTGGCGGCGTGGCGGATGGCGGACGGGCTCGCGCCGCTGCCGCAGCTGGCGTGGGCGGCGGCGGTGCTGGGTGCGTGCGTGGCCGTCGGCGTGACGACCGGGGTCGACGGCCTGGCGGTGCTGACCGGG
>NZ_CDRNDK010000079.1:0-18818 GCF_977012225.1 Planomonospora algeriensis
CACTTCGGTGGCCAGCTCGGCCGCCTCGCCCTGCAGACCGGGCAGCGCCTCCGCGAGGTCCGCCGCCGCCTGGACCTCCCCCGCGTCGAGGAGCTCCCGCAGCCGGGCCGCGGGACCGCTCACGACCCCGCCCTCGTGGCGGACCGCGAACACCAGCCGCCGGGCCTCCTCCGGGTCGAGGCCGAGCTCCTCGGTGGCGTGGCGCAGGAGGGTGTCGTCGTAGGGGTGCTCGCGCACCCGCTCCCGCAGGCGGGCCACGATGTCGTAGAGCAGCAGCTCCGCGGGGTCGGCGACGTTGCGCAGGGCCGTCAGCACCGTCTCGGCGCCGGTCGTCCAGGGGCCCCGGGTCCTGCGCCGCCAGTCGGCCTCGGTCTTCGCGATCGCCTCGCCGAGCCCGCGGTCGGGTTCGAGGACGGTGACGCGCCCGTCCCCGAGGAGGAACTCCGCCAGGTGGCGCCGGCCCAGGGTGTCGAGCGCCTCGCGGACCTTGGCGTACCCCGTGTACGGCGGCGCCTCCGGCAGCCGGTCCGGCTCCCGGACCCGGACCCCCAGGCCGGCCACGAGCCGGTCGGCCTCCTCCTGGCCGATCCCCGCCGACCTCGCGATGCCCGCCACGAGGTCCGGCGTGAGCATGCGGAGCCGGCCGGCGGCGTCGTCGAGCCTGCGCCGGGCGCTCTCCGACCGCTCCCGGTCGCGCTCCCCCGCCCGGCGCAGCTCGGCCTGGAGCGGGCCCAGGTCACCGTTCGAGGCGGCCTCGAAGATCGACGCGTGACCCGCGTGGTCGGCTTCGAGCCGGTCGATCAGGCGGCGGAACTTCAGCAGCTGCCGCGACCGCCGCCAGCACTGCCGCACCTGCCCGACGGTCTCGGTCACCTCGGCCGCGCTCAGCGGCTCCCGCAGCTGGTAGCGGATCCGCAGGTCCTCCGGGGGGGCGCCCGCCCGCCGCGCCGGGTCGAGCACCTCCTTCAGGTAGCGCTGCTCGTCGAACCCCATCGCTCAGCTCACCTGGACGCGGGCGAGCTCGGCCCGCGACTCGGCGACCTCCTCCTCGGACATGCCCCCGATCTGGACGTCGAGCTCCAGCCGCTCCCCCGTCTCAGGGTCGCGGGCGACGACGTGCAGCAGACCCGAGGAGTCGAGGGAGAAGGCCACCTCGATGGGGTAGCCGGCGGGCTTGCCGGGCGGGATGCGCAGGTCGCCCTCGGCGATCCTGTTGTTGTCCTCGATCGCCTCGGACGCCTCCGAGCCCGCCTGCTCCATGACCTGGATCGCCACCCTGGTCTGGAAGTCGTCCAGCGTGGCGAAGCCCTCGACCGCCTCCGCGGGCAGCGGGTCGTTGGCGTGCACGAGGTGCGCCACGTACGCCCGGCGGGTGGCGGGGTCCGTCGTCCTGATGCCGAAGGCGCGCGAGGCCACCGTCTTGATCGTCCGGTTCGCGATCTGCTCCTGCTGTCCCCGGGAGAGCCCGGCCCGGTCCGCCATCTCCTCGGCGCCCGCCCGGTCACCCGTGCTCAGCAGCCTCCGGTAGGTCTCCTCGAACGCGTACAGCGCCGCGCCCTTGGCCACGGCCAGATCGGGGTCCTGCAGTTGCGGGGTGACGTCCAGCTCCTGCCGCAGCCGCTCGGCGACCGCCGGCATCTTGGCCGATCCGCCCACCAGGACCAGGTGGTCGAAGTCGTCGACCCCCTTGTCCCGCGCGGTCTCGATGGTCTTGCGGGTGATCGCGATCGTCCGGTCCAGCAGGTCGCGGGTGAGCGCCTCGAACTCCTCGCGGGTCAGCTCGACCGTGGTGGTGCGGCCCTCGTGGACCAGCCGGACCTTGTGCCGGGTGCGGGAGGAGAGGGTCTTCTTGAGATCCTCCGCGATGCGCCGCAGGTCCTGCTCGGTCCGCTTGTCCTCCAGCGGGTCGGGGACGTCGGGGTGCTCGGCCCTGAAGCGCTCCGCGAGGTGCTCGACGAGCTGCGCGTCCCAGTCCGCGCCGCCCAGCTCGTGGTCGCCGTCGGTGCAGACGACCTCGATGTCGCCCCGGCTGAGGGTGATGACGGTGGTGTCGAACGTGCCGCCGCCGAGGTCGTAGACCAGGATCCGGCGGTCCTGGCCGGGGTTGAGCACGCCGTAGGTGATGGCCGCGGCGATGGGCTCGGAGATGACGTCGATGACGTTGAGCCCCGCGATCCGCCCGGCCTTGCGGGTGGCGTCGCGCTCCGCCGCGCCGAAGTAGGCGGGCACGGTGATGACCACGTCGCTCACCGTCTCGCCGGTCACGGTCCCGGCGTCCTCGGCGAGCTTCTTGAGGATGAGCGCCGAGATCTCCTCGGGCGTGCGGGCCCGGCCGTGCATGGTGCGGGTGACCTCGTGGCCCATGTCGCGCTTGATCAGGCTCACCACGAGGTCGGGCTCGACGACGGCGCTCTCCTTCGCGGTCTGGCCGACCACCACGTCGTCGGGCGTCTCGAAGAAGACCACCGACGGCGTGGTGTCGGAGCCCTCGTTGTTGCGGTAGACCGCCGGCCGGCCCACGTCGTCGACGCCGGCGATGCAGGAGTAGGTGGTCCCCAGGTCGATCCCGTACACGGCCATTCAGTCCTCCTCGCCTCGCGAAGCCTTGCCCTCCTCGCCCGGGGCGGGCCTGCCGACGGCCACACCGGCCTTGCGCAGCACGCGCTCCCCCCGGATGAAGCCGTCGGAGAGCACCCGGGTGACGCGGCCGTCGGGCCCCGGCTCGGTGTGCAGGGGACGGTGGACGGCGGGGTCGTAGGCGTCGCCGGACAAGACCTCCATCCGCTCCGCCCCCGTCCTGGCCAGCACCTCGGCGACCTCCTCCGCGACCGCCTCCAGCAGGGCGCCGACGTGCTCCGCCGACGGCGGCTCCGGGCTCCGCGCGTGACGCGCGGCCTCCCTGCCGACCAGGTCGTACAGGCGGTAGAGCCCCGCCCGGACGGGCGTCAGCGCCTCTTCCAGCAGCCCGCGCCGCAGTTCCTGGTTCTCCGCGTGCAGGCGGTCGATGATCTGCTCGCGGTGCGCGGCCCGCTCGTGCTCGCGTCCCACCTGCGCGGCCAGCTCGGCGAGGCGCTCCGTGAGGCGCTCCGTGAGCGGGTCCGGCGGACGGCCGTCCGTCTCCGGGTCCGTCTCCGGGCCCGGGTGGGCGGGGGCATCGGGGGGAAGATGATTCATTGAACTCCCACTGGCGGAATTCCGTGTTCAGCGTGCACAACTCTATATACATCTCCATGTAGGCCGGTAGAGCGTTCCCAGGCTCCATTAAACGGACATCCGAAACATGGAGCATTCACCCCCGAAGCCACCTACCAGCCGGAAGCATCTCTGATTTCGGCTATCCGTATTCCAGGGAGTCACAAATAAGGACAAACCACGACACCGCAGATATAAGACCGATTCAATCTCCCGCCGCCCGGAGCCCGCCGCCCGGAACCCGCCGTACGCCGCCCGCCGTGCGCCGCCCGGAGCCGGAGCCGGTCCCGGATGGCGGACGGTCCCCCGTCGGTTCCGGCGAATCTGTATGAATGAGCGAACATCGCTGACCGTTCGGGACTCTGAGTCAGAGGACGTACCGAACCACCGGGAGAAGAACATCGTGAAGCACCGGGCCCTCGCCGCAGGCGCCGTACTCACCGCGCTCGCCGTGTCCGCCACGACGGCCGCCGCACTCGCCGGACCCGCGCAGGCGTCGCCCCCGCAGGCCGCACCCGCCCAGAACGCCCTCGCCCGGAACGCGCTCGCACAGGCGTTCTCCGCCCAGGGGGTGCTCGCGCAGGGCACGCTCGCGCAGGCCGTACCCGCCCAGGGCGCGCCCGCGCAGGCAGCGCCGGCTCCGCTGACCGGCAGGGGCGTCCACCTCGGCTACGGCGGCGGCGGTGTCCGCCTGGTGACGGAGAGCGGGCGGACCCTCTGGACCGACCGCTCCGGCTACGGGCAGTTCTCCGTCTCCCCCGACGGCGGGAAGGTCGCCTGGATCGACGGCAAGGGACGCCTGCACGTCTCCGTCGCCGGCGGCTCCGGGAAGGCCGCCGACAAGGTCGTCGCCCGGGGAGCGGCCGCCGGCGGTCCCTGCATGACCCCCGCCTGGTCGGCCGACTCCCGGCGGATCGCCTTCCCCCTGGCCGGCGAGTCCGACAGGACGGCCGTCGCCGTGGTCGGCGCGGGCGGCGGGAGGGCGGGCAAGGTCGGCTCGACCCTCGGCCCCTGCCACCTGACCTGGTCGGCCGACGGCCGCACCCTCGCCGGATACGCGGGGACCACCGAGGGCGTGCACCTCCTGGACACCGGCTCCGGGGTCTCCGTGCGCGTCCCCGGCATCAGGCTGGCCAACCACGTCGCGGGCCTGTCCCCCGACGGCCGCCGCGTCGTGGTGCACGCGATGGGCCCGAACGACGACGCCGGAGACGGCTCCTGGCCGACCGCGTTCACCCCGTCGGTGTACGACACGCGGACCGGGAAGAAGGTCGCCCTCCCGGTCAAGGGCAGGCTGATCGGCGCCCTGTACCTGCGCGACGGCCGCCTGGTCGTCCGGGTCGCGGGCCGGACCGCCAACACGCTGGTGGTCCTCTCCCCCGCGGGCAAGCGTCTGCAGACCCTGCCCGAGAAGCCCCGCAACAGGCGGCTGGGCCTCCTCCAGGTGCGCTGACGGGAGCGAGCCGTACCGGTCACCGGTACGGCTCACACCCCCGGCGAGGAGACCACCCGCCCCCGACTTCATCGAGTGATCGGCGGACGGAGTGTTCCGGACGGCGCGGTCACGGTTCCCCGTAGAGCTCCGCCAGGCCCACGAGCAGGACGTCGGAGTCGCTCCGGGCGGCGAGGGCCCGCAGCTCGTCGGTGAATCCCGCACCGCTGAAGCAGGCGAGCCGGGTCGGGGCCGTGTCGTACCGGCCTCCGCCCGCGATGAGGGAGCGGACGTGCCTCAGCCGGTCCAGGTGCCCCATCCCCATGACGTCGTTCCACTTCGCCTCGCCGATCAGCAGCAGCGGCGCCTTCCGCCCGTCGCCGATGCCGGCCACCGCGACGTCGACCTCGTGGCCGGTACGGCGGGCCGCGTCGTTGACGACGCCGTGCCCGACCTTCGCGGGCAGGCCGCCCAGGAGATCGGGATCGGCGTGGTGTGCCGCCCAGTCCCGGCAGACCTGCTCGAAGTGCGGCCCGAGGATGTTGCTCGCGAAGCGGCGGCGGCTCGCCTGCCAGACCCTCGCAGCCGAGCCGGGGCGCTCCAGCTGGTCCCAGACCGGCCGCATGACGGCATGGTAGAAGGCGACCAGCGGCTCGGCGATCCGGTAGGCGGGGCGGTTGTCCCGGAAGACGTCCGCGTCGCGGTGGAGCAGCCCGGCGTCCTCCAGGACGTTGATCGGATGCGCGATGTCCGCGGCCTTCCGCTCCAGATATCCGGCCATGCCGCTGCGGGTGGCGTTGCCCTCGGCCACCGCCGCGAGCACCGAGTGGTACAGGGTGGTGTCCCGCAGGTCCGGCTCCTCCGCCAGCAGGTATCTCGCCTCGCGGAACAGAGGGCTCTCCGGGCTCAGCACGGTGCGGACCACCCAGTCGTCGAAGTCCTCCGGCCCGCTCGGGCTGTCTCCCCGGGCGAACTCCTTGCGGTAGGCGGGCGTGCCGCCGACGATCGCGTTCACCCGCAGCGCCAGGTGCGGGTCGGTGATCTCCCAGAACCGGGCGGCGAGCCGGTGGTCCAGCGTGCGCACGACCAGTTCGAGACCGGCCCGGCCGCGCAGCGGGGCGTTCCCCGCGAGCAGTTTCCCCATGAAGGAGAGCGCGGATCCGCAGAGCAGCAGCCGCGTCCGCGACTCGGAGCGCTCCCGGCGCAGCGGGCGGAAGGCCTGCTGGATGATCGAGGGCAGCTCGGGGTTGGCCTTGGCGAGGTACGGGAACTCGTCGATGACCACCGGCACCGGGCGGTCGCGCCCCAGGGCGAGCAGCGCGTCCACCACTTCGAACCAGTCGGTGAAGTGGTACGGCGTGGGCGGCGAGCCGTAGGAGGTGAGCGCGGCGCTGATCCGCCGCAGCGACTCGGAGTCCGTGGCCTCGGTCGCGCCGAAGTAGAAGCCCTCGGCGGCCGTGCACACCGCGTCCAGCAGGAAGGTCTTGCCCTGGCGGCGGCGCCCGGAGACCACGCCCAGGGTCGCGCCCGGCTGTGGATCGGTGACGAACCGCGCCAGCGCGGCCCACTCGTGGTCACGGTCGAACATCATGGCGGGCTTGTCCACCGGCACTCCATGGATATGGGACTACACTTCTGTAAAGTGTAGTCCCATATCCTCTGCGCCAACGATCTCGTTGACGGCGGCGTCCGCGGCCTCACCCGTCAGGTCGCTCGATCACCTCGCCGTCCGAGGCGGAAGGTCGGATGTGCCGGTGTCGTGCGGGACCGCCCCGGACCGCGTCCGGAAGGACTCGATCGGCCTGTGCCGAACGGGAATCCCGCAAAGGGCCAAAGCGGCAGCGGTAATCTCGGGCATCCGTGATGAGAAACGCAGCCTTGTCGGTTCGAATCAGGGGCATCTAGGGTGATATTTGACCTTTTCTTGCGGCTCGGGGCTGTGGAGAGGACGGGAGCGGCGTGGCGGACCGCATGGTGCCGAACCCGTTGCACGTCAGGTTGACGGAGCTCCTCGCGGAGGCCGAGGAGCGCGGCCGGGAGATCCGGCGGGCCTACGAGCGCCCGGTGGGGACGATGCGGACCGGTCAGGTCTGGACGGGGCCGACCGCCGACAAGTGGATCGACGGGCTGGAGGAGCGGCACCACCGGCTGGCGTCGCTGGTCCGGCAGGTGGCGGGCGCGATCGAGGAGGAGCTGCGCCGCCACCCGGCGATGGTGACCGAGGCCGAGGCCCACGCCATCAGCGCCGCCCGGGTGGACGACCGTTCGCCCTTCTTCCAGGGAGGGCGGGGATCGTGGCCCTGACCGGCCTCCCGAGAGGGAAGGGATCGTAGCCGTGACCGGTCCGCCGGGGAGGACGGGGCTCGTGGCCCTGACCGGGGAGGATCCATGACATCCGCCGGGTTCAACGGGATCGACCCCGAGCGGCTGGAGCAGGCCGCCGCCGCCCTGCGCGACGGGGCCGACCGGCTGACCTCGCTCGGCGAGGAGCTCGGCGGCAAGCTCCACCGGTACGGCATCGCCACCACCGCTCCCCGGGAGATCCTCCGGATCGCCGACTGGGGCAGGACCGAGGTGTCCAAGCTCCGCGAGCGGGCGGAGCTGATCCGGAAACTGAACGAGGGCGGCGGTCTGGCGTCGCCGGGCGGCGGGCCTCAGGGGCTCATCCGCCTCCCCGGCGAGCTGGAGGACTTCGAGCTCGCCCAGAAGCTCGCCAAGGTGTACGGCGACGGCGTCTTCACCGAGCAGGACGCCGAACGGCAGGCGAAGCTCGTCCACGACCACGCCGACGAGGTCGCGAAGCTCGCGGACGATCCCCAGGCCGCCGCCGCCTTCTACGCCCTGCTCTCCCCGAAGGTCCGCGACGCCCTGCCGAACCTCATCGCGAGCACCGGCGGCAAGACCGCCAAGCAGGACCTGGCCGCTTTCAGCAAGGCCCTCGGCGCGGCCCTGCGCGCCCCCGCCCTCGTCCCGGCGTTCGCCAAGGTCCGCGCGACCTGACCCGACCGGCCGGGAGCAAGGCCGCCGCGTGGAACCGGCTCGCCCTGCTCGCGGGCGCGAACGCCCCCGCGAGCATCCGCAGCGCCGCGGCCCGCACCCTGGTCCTGGACGACTTCGCCGAGAAGCCCCGCCAGGACTGGCGAGCCGGATCCCCCGAGTCCAAGGCGTACGGCCTCCCGTCCGACCTGGTCGCGCTGGGCCTGGAGGTGCTCGCCGGGGACGGCGCGGCGGTGCGGGACGCGTTCTCGAAGCTGGGCGGGCCCGAGGTGAAGCTGACCCGGCCCGAGAAGATGAAGCTCTTCCTCGACTACGCCGACCGGTCGGCCACCGGGGACGAGGTGGCCGACGCCTTCGGCCGGGCGATGGAGTCGGGCACCGAGGCGAGGACCGAGCAGCCCGGCAAGCACAGCCCCGAGGCCGCCGCCTTCACCCTGGACCTGATGAAGGTCGCCGGCTCCTTCGGCGCGAACCTGCCACATCCGGCCAAGGACTCCATGGGCGTCATCGCCGGTTCGTACGTCCACGAACTGGTCTCGGGCGCCCGTGTCGACAGGGCCATCGGCCGTGCCTCCAGCATGGAGGTTCCCCAACATTGGGAGGCGCTTCCTGGGGTGACCCCCGCGTTCTACCTCAGTCCTGTCGACACCTCCCGGTTCCTGAAGACCTTCGTCGGCGAGCAGGAGACCGCCGACAAGTTCAACTCGACGGTGGCCCGGTTCCGTCACGACGCCCTGATCAACGCAGCGCGCCTGGACGCGAAGCACGATGCCCAGCATTTCGAGAGGATCTCGGTAATGTTCGGTGACTTCGGCGGTGTCGCGTTCAAAAGCACGGTCGACGTGCTCGGTGAAGAGGACGCCGCCGCCGACGCGGGCCGCGACTTCGTCAAGAACACCGCTGGGTTCCTCCTCGGTGAGATCCCTATTCCGGATCAGCTTGCAGAACTCGGATGGGATGCCTTCCAGGCGTACGTCTTCAGTGGTCTCTCGGACGGCTGGGCCGACAGCTTCGAGACACAGGTCGAGGCGGCCAACAAGGAGCGTTCGGAACTCGCCACACGTCTGAAGTACGACACGGCGTATCTCCTCCACAGCGGTGGCTACCCGGCGAGCGAGCTGCCCAAGGAACTCGTCAGCCCGGCCACCGGCGGTCTCAAGGCGTATGACGAACTCGTGGCCGAGGCCAAGCACGAGGCCACACGTGGAAAGAAGTGGGAGCAGGTGCTTCAGGGGAAGCTGACCGTCTACGAGAACTGGATGGACAGCAACGATGCGCTCGATAAGAAGATCGAAGGCTCATCTCGTTTCCAAACCAGCAAACTGGCTGAGGAGCTGTTGAAAAAACAAGACAAGCCTCAGAACTGAACTCAACGAGGCAGGCAGGCGGTCTCCGCGCGCAGTCGCCAGGTCGGCGACTCCGGAGCCACATGAACATCCACGGTTACCCCTACCTTCTTACTGCCATTGATGAACCTCCCCTCAAGGGCATCCAACTGATCGAAGTTGTATTCGACTTCGTACCCCAGGACTTGGTCAAGAGTGGTCTGCATAAGCCTCTCCGCCAGGTCGAGACGCCCATCAACATCAGTGGAATTACGCTCTTCGTCGGCCGTCAGCCGCAACACCCGCTTGAATTTTCCCTCGCCACATGGAATGTCCTTATCTGGACGCTGAAGAATGCGCAGCTTGTAGAGAGGATTCTTGAAGACATCGTCGGCCTCCAATCGCCTGGCATCCTTCTGTAGCTCCGCCGCTGCCTTTTCCAGAGTGAGTTCGGGCTCCCGGGTGCATCCCGACGCCATCAGGACCGTTGCCAGGCCGAGGGCCAGGAGCCGAGTGACGCGCATGCGATCCCTCCGGGACGTTTGACGCCGAGACATCCCGATCTTCACCCAATCCGCCCACCGCCGCCACAGTCTTTCCGCATCCGGTCGTCAGCCCCCGGCCACCCGGAACCAGACCGATCCGCCGGCCTCGCCGTGGTGCGAGCCCCACGCCGCCGCGAGCAGGTTCACCAGCCACAGGCCCCGCCCTCCGTCGTCGTCGACTTCCGGCACGTGCATCGTCGGTGCTCCGGTCACCGATCCACCGTCGGCGACCTCAACATGGACGCCTCCGGAGGTGCGGGTCACCCGGACCGCCACCCGTCCGCCCGCCGTACGGCCCGAGTACGAGTGCGTGATCGCGTTGGTGACCACCTCGCTCAGCAGCAGGAGGACATCGTCGAGGACCGGGGCCGCGAGCCGCCCGGCCAGCAGCCCGCGCGCCCACTCCCGGGTCACCGGGACGGAGACCTCCTCCCCCGGGAACTCCCGCCACCAGGTCTCCTGTGGCGTGTCCACGGACGTCCCCTGCGACGGACCTCCGCAGCCGGATCTCTCGTACCGCCCGTCCGCCGCCATGGCCCGACCTCCAGGATGCTTTCCGAGGCGCGCGACCGGGACGCGGAATGAAACCGTCGCATTCAAGAGCGACCCGACTCCCCCCATTGAAAAGGTGACGACCTGCTTTCTTTTCCGCACTGCCCGGAAGAGCAGGTCTGTGTTTAGACTGCCTTCCCGGCATCGGATCGGTGGCCGGTTCGGCAATCCGGGACAGAGCGGATGATGACAATCTCCGGTCTACCGCGGACTGAATTCGGTATCACCGACCGGGCAATAGATCCGTTTTTCCTTATTTGGGAGGAAATGCAATGGATGCTGTGCCGTCTCTCGACCCCGGCTCCCCACGCGTGCGGTTCGGAGCCGAACTGCGCCGCCTGCGCGAGACCGCGCAGCTCTCGCAGGCCGCCGTGGCCGCCCGCCTCGGCTGCACCCAGACCCAGGTGAGCCGCCTGGAGAAGGCCACCCGGACCCCGTCGAGGTCCGATGCCGAGCGACTGGACCTCCTCTTCGGCCAGACCGGTGGCGTCTCCTTCACCCGGCTCTACCAGCGGATCGTCGCCCAGCCCGGCGGCCCGGTCTGGTTCCGGAGCTGGGCCGAAGAGATCGAGCCCACCGCCCGCGTCCTACGCTCCTGGGACCCGCTTCTGATCCCCGGCCTTCTCCAGACGGAGTCGTACGCCCGGCAGCTCTTCAGTCAAGCTCCCCAGATCAGCCCCGAAGAGGTGGAGGAACGCGTCCAAGCTCGCATGCGACGTAAAGGGATTCTCGATCGAGAGAATCCTCCGCTCGTCCTCGTGCTTGTAGATGCAGGTGTGCTGCACCGCAAGGTCGGCGGAGTCGAGATAATGCGCGAACAGCTCGGCCATCTGCTGGAGGTTGCACAGAGACCGACCGTCTACATCCAGGTCGTCGACCCGGAATGCCTGACGGGCCTGTTGAGCGCTTTCATGATCGCCGAGCTTCCCAACGGACAACCCGATGCAGTTCAAGTGGACTCTTCCGCCACAGGACAGGTCACGACCGAAGATGACACCGTGAACGCGATCTGGAAGCGCTATGAGGCGATCCGACGGTGGGCCTATCCTGATCCCATATCCGTCAAAATGATCGAGGAAGCGAGACGGGAATGGATCTGAACGCTGCCGTGTGGCGGAAGTCCTCGCAATCCGGAGACAACGGCGGTCAGTGTGTCGAGGTCGCCGACAATCTGCCCGGGGTGGTCGCGGTCCGCGACAGCAAGGACCCGGACGGCCCCAAGCTGCTCTTCACCCCCGCCGAGTGGCGGGCCTTCGTCGACGGCGTCAAGACCGGCGAGTTCGACTCCCCGGCCTGACCTTCCGCTCCCTGAGCTCGGCCGACACCTCGCATCGCGGGAGTGGCCTGGCCCACCGGGCATGGATAGGGTGCAGGTTCGCACTCATGGGTCAGTAAGAGTGCAGCCGAAGTGGAGCCGCACGGAGGAGGGCCATGGCTGCGTCAGCGGATCACGTCAAGGCTCTCGTCCGAGCCCACGCCGAGGGCGATGAAGACACCTTCTACAGCGTCGCGCTGCAACTGGCGGCCAAGTCCGCCCGTCTAGGGCACAACCGGCTGGCGGCCGAACTGCGCGATCTCGTGGACGAGGCCCGAACCCAACCGACCAGCCGGCACCAGCCCACCCCTGTCATCCAACCTCGTGGAGAACTGGCCGAACTCGTCACCGCCGGATATCCGGACATCCACCTCTCCGACATGACGCTCGCCGAACCCGTGCGAGAGCAACTCCAGCGCGTACTGCACGAGCAGCGGCAGCGGGAACGTCTTGAGCACCACGGGTTCGCACCCATCTCCAGGCTGCTGCTCGTCGGACCGCCCGGGACCGGCAAGAGCATGAGCGCCGCGATGCTCGCCCGAGAGCTGAGTCTTCCGCTGTTCACCGTACGGCTGGACGGGCTGATCAGTCGGTTCATGGGACAGACCGCGTCCAAGCTGCGGCTGGTGTTCGACGCCGCCGCCCGGAACCGGGCCGTCTACCTCTTCGACGAATTCGATGCAATTGGCGCAGAACGCCGCATCGAAGGAGATGTGGGAGAAGCCCGGCGAATTCTCAACAGTTTTCTGCTCTTCCTGGACGAAGCGCGACCGGAGAGCCTGGTGGTGGCCGCCACGAACCATGCGGCGATCCTGGATAGTGCGCTATTCCGTAGATTCGACGCGGTCATTACCTATGATGTCCCAAGTGCGGATCAAGCCGTTGAGATACTGCGCCGGAGGCTCGCGTCGATGAACACCACCGAGGTTGACTGGAACGGTCTCACCGGCCGTGTCGGCGAGCTCAGCCACGCCGAGCTCGTACGTGCCGCGGAGTCCGCAGCCAAAGACGCGATCCTCGGCGGCGGCGACCTGCTCTCCACCTCCGCGCTGAAGGCGGCGCTCGACGCGCGACGCGCGGCACGGCATGGGTGAACCCCCTCCGCCAACGTCCCGTCACCTCCCCCACCTGCTCGTCCCGGGCACTGGCGTCGACGTCGCGTACAGAGGACGAAGTGCCCCGATGGGCCGGGGGCCCAGGACCGTCGGGGATCGCGGGGCGCACGCCGCCAAGCTGAAGACGGACCTCCGCCTGGCGGAGGCTGCGGCCCGTACGGCTCATGCCGCCGCGAGCGAAGGCGCGCGAGGCGACGGTTTCGTCCTGACCGTCGTCTGCTGGTCCACCGAGTACAACCTGGCTCTGGATTCTCTCGACGCCCACGGGGCCAAGCTGCTCTCGGTGCTGCCCGCCGACGAGGATCTTCCCGAGCGCGCGCTCATCTGGCTGCCGTTCTCAGCCGTATCGAAGTTCATCAAGCTGTTCGACAAGTTCGCCACCGAGAACACCCGGTCCGGCGGCCCGAAGCATGCGGCGCTCGTAGCCAACATCGCCGAGCTGCGGCTGTCCGTGCTCCACGAACTGTGGCAGGAGGACGAGCCTTTCCCCGATCCCACGACGCCCCGCTGGTGGGAGGTCTGGCTCGTGCAGCTCACGAAGGAGCTGCCCGTCTACGAGTTCTGGCGGGTGGCCGAACGGTTCCGTTGGCGGACAGGCGCCGTGCTGACGTTCCCCTACCGCTCCGTGACGCTGGTCCACGCCAGCGCCGAAGAGCTCGGCGCCCTTCTCACGACGAACGCCGTCCCCAGCGAACTACGCAAACCCGGATTCACCGAGGAACTCTTCGCCCTGGACCGGCGTTTCCACAACGATCTCATCGATGATCTGCTGAGCCGGACGGAACCTGCCGAGCTCGGCGCTCCCGCCGTGTGCGTGCTCGACTGCGGTGTGCTCGCCGAGCATCCCCTGCTGAAGACGTCGTTCGACAGCGGCTACACCGCGGTCCGGGGAACAACGCCCGCCCCCGTTCCCGGCGCCACGCACGGCACCGAGATGGCCGGCCTCGCCCTCTACGGCGATCTCGAACCGCTGCTCAGCGGATCACACCCGGTGAGACTGACGCACCGGATCGAATCCGTGAAGATCCTGCGCGGGCATCACGATGACCGGACCAAGCCCGAGCTCTACGGCAAGGTGATGGCCGACGCCACGGCACGGGCCGAGATCGGGCAGACCCGGCCCCGGGTCTACTCGATGGCGGTGACGTCCGGAGACCTCAAGGGAACGGACGGACGGCCGACGTCATGGTCGTCTGCGATCGACGCTCTCGCGATCGGCACCGACATCGCGCCCCTCGACAAGGGCCTCGACCCGCTCGGGCAACCGGACTCCAGGGCCGCGCGGCTGTTCTTCATCAGCGCAGGGAACGTCACCGGTGGCGACTGGAGCATCGACCACCTCGACGTCAGCGACACCCGCCAGATCAACGATCCGGCCCAGGCGTGGAACGCGCTGACGGTGGGGGCCTACACCGAGCGTGCGGATCCGCCCGCCGACGCGTCCTTCACCGGTTATCGGACCCTGGCGCCGATTGGTGAGCTGTCACCGTTCAGCCGTACCTCCGTCCTGTGGGGCAAGGGCCGCCCGATCAAGCCGGACATCGTGATGGAGGGCGGCAACCTCCTGGTCGCTCCCTGGGGCGGCTTCGACCACCACCGGTCTGTCGAGGTCCTCACCACGAGCGGGACACCGTACAGCTTGCTCACCACGGCGAACGCGACGAGCGCCGCCACCTCGCAGGCGGCCCGGTTGGGCGCCCTGGTGCTCAGCCGATACCCGAGCCTCACGCCGGAGGCGGTTCGCGGCCTGCTCGTGCACGCGGCCGAGTGGACACCCGCGATGAGCGCTCACTTCCCCGCCGTTCGGGAGAGCTCTCCGAAAGGCAAGCGGTACGCCCTGCTGAAGCGTTACGGGTGGGGCGTGCCCACCGAGGAGCGTGTGCTGGCGAGCGCCGCCGGCGAGGTGACGATGATCGTCGAGGACGAGTTCCGCCCGTTCACGCAGTCGGCATCAGGGATCTCAATGCGGGCCATGCGGCTCCACACCCTTCCGTGGCCTTCCGATCTGCTGCAGGACTTGGAGAACACCCCGGTGCGGATGCGGGTGACACTGTCGTACTTCATCGAACCCAACCCGTCGAACCGGGGTTGGCAGGGAAGATACGCCTACGCCTCGCATGGTCTCCGCTTCGACGTCATCCGCCCCACGGAGACCAGGGCCGCGTTCCAGAAGCGCCTCAGCAACGAGGCCGAGGGGGAGGAACGCGGCGTCCGGGCCGCATCGACCACGGATGACCGCTGGTTCCTCGGGCAGGCGCGGAACTCCGGTTCCCTCCACGCCGACCTCTGGAACGGCCACGCGGTGGACCTCGCCCGTTGCGGGATGATCGCGGTCTATCCCGTGGGCGGCTGGTGGAAGCAGAACAAGCGCCGCGACCGGGTGGACCTCCCCGTGCGGTACGCCTTGCTGATCTCCCTTTTCGCCGAGGTCCCGACCGACATCTACACCCCGATCGCCAGCAAGATCCAGGTTCCTGTCCAGGTCGAGATGTAGGCCGACGATGAAGGAGCGGCGGACGCCGTCTCGGATGAGCCGTCCAGCGGGAACAGGCCGTTGCCGAAGAGGGGGACGGCCGCCCCTCTCCCGGGCCGGGGCCTGCCGTACGGCCTGCCACCGGCGACGCCCGCACCCGCCTCCTCCGCCTCACGCCGCACGGCGCGGCCGCCGTCGAGGCGGCCCGCGCCCACCGCGCCGCACTGGACGCCGAGCTGGCGGAGCGGTTCGGCGCGGACCGGATCGCCGAGACCCGCGCGGTGCTCGCGGCCGTCCTGTCCCACCTCGACCGCGATGACGCCGTCCGCAACCGCAGAGTCCGCCCGCCCGCCTGAACGGCGGATCCGGCCCGCCGGCCCCCGCCGGATGGGCCGGGAATGCCGCTGCCGGCGTCCTCACCGGTACGGCTTCCGCCCTCCGGGGGCGGGTACCATACCGGATTTTTCGCGGCCGTGAGCATCACGAACAGATGTCCCGACGCGATTCACCGGGGGAAACGTCCCATGCTCGCCCTCAATGGGCGCATACTGGGAAGGATGAAATCGTCCCACGCCGCGACCCGGCGCATCCTGCCTGGAAGTCCCTTCAACCGCACCTTCGTCCCCCCGCCGCCCATCGAGCAGTACGCCCTGAACGACCGCGTGAGCCACGACAAGTACGGCCTCGGCGTGGTCATCGGGGTCGAGGACGACCTCGCCGTGCTCGTCGACTTCGGCCCCGAGCAGCGGCGGATCACCACTCCGTTCGCCAAGATGACCCGGCTCTGAGTCCACCGACGACGGAGGCCCGCACGACGGCGTGCCTCCGCCCCGCCAGGGCGCATGAGTTCCGGAAGGTCCAGACGCATGAGTCCCCGTGAGGTCCGGACGATGATCCGGAAGACGAGACAGACCCGCACGAGCCCGCACAAGGCACGAGCCCTCACAAGCGAAATCGGCCCGCCGGTGAGGCGGGCCGATTCGCGGCCACCGGCGGGCCGGTGACAGTGGTGCGCCGCCAGGGACTCGAACCCCGGACCCGCTGATTAAGAGTCAGCTGCTCTAACCAACTGAGCTAGCGGCGCGTGAAGCACTTGAAGAGTAGCGCATCCGCGGGCGTGCTTCGAAATCGACGGGTTCGACCCGCTAGGCTAGAACAACATTCGGTTCTGCCCGGGAGCACACATGTGGTTCGCCTCGCCCGCCGACGTCCGTGAGCGCCTCGCCGCCGTCGACTACCTCCCCGACGACGCCATCGCGACCTCGGTCTTCCTCGCCGCCGCGCTCGGCAAGCCCCTGCTCGCCGAGGGGCCCGCGGGCGTGGGCAAGACCCAGCTGGCCAAGGCCGTCGCCGCGGTCACCGGGGCGCGGCTCGTCCGCCTCCAGTGCTACGAGGGCCTGGACGAGGCCCGCGCCCTGTACGAGTGGAACTACAAGAAGCAGCTCCTGCGCATCCAGGCCGCGGGCGGCCAGGACTGGGACACCACCCACGACGACATCTTCACCGAGGAGTTCCTGCTGGAGCGGCCGCTGCTCTCGGCCATCCGCTCCGAGACCCCCACGGTCCTGCTGATCGACGAGACCGACAAGGCCGACGTCGAGGTCGAGGGGCTGCTGCTGGAGATCCTCTCCGACTTCCAGGTCACCATCCCCGAGCTGGGCACGATCACCGCCGTGCGCCGGCCGTACGTGGTGCTGACCTCGAACGCGACCCGCGAGCTGTCGGAGGCGCTCAAGCGGCGCTGCCTCTACCTGCACCTGGAGTACCCGTCGCCGGAGCGCGAGCGGGACATCGTGCTGGCCCAGGTGCCCGCGATCGAGGCGGGCCTGGCCGAGCAGCTCGCCCGCACGGTCGCCACGCTGCGCGCCCTGGAGCTGAAGAAGTCCCCCTCGATCGCCGAGACGATCGACTGGGCCGGCACCCTGCTCGCGCTGGGCCGGACCGAACTGGACGAGGAGACGACCGCCGCGACCCTCGGCGTGGTGCTCAAGCACGCCTCCGACCAGGAGCGGGCCCGCAAGGAGCTCGGGCTGTGAACCGGATCGCGGGCCGGGCCGGACACCCCGCGGCCCTGCGTCGCACGGCGGCTCCGCGACCAGGAGAGGCGGCGCCGTGAGCCTGCTGGACCGGCATGTCGGCTTCGTGCACGCGCTGCGCGAGGCGGGGCTGCCCGTGTCGCCCGCCGAGGGGCTGGACGCGGCGCGGGCGCTGCAGGTGATCGACCTGACCGAGCGGGAGTCGCTGCGCGCCGCCTACGCGGCGACGCTGGTCAAGCGGCCCTCGCACCGGCCCGGCTTCGACACCCTCTTCGACCTGTGGTTCCCCGCCTCCACCACCGGCCTGTACGGCTCCCGCCCCGCCGCCGGACCCGATCCGCGAACCGCCGAGATCCCCGAGCTGCGGGACCGGCTGGCCGAGCTGCTGCTGGAGGCGGGCGAGCGGCCCGGCGAGCTGGACGCGTTCGCCCGGGAGATGGTCGAGCGGTTCGGCCGCCGGCCCGCGAGCCCCGGCCGGCAGAACTGGTTCTCCTATCCGGTGCTGCGGGCCCTGTCGCCGGAGACCCTGATGGCCCGCCTGCTCGCCGAGGTCCTGGCCGGAGCCGAGCGCGGCGGCCTGGCCGAGAAGGTCGCCCGCGAGCGGATCACCCGCGGCATCCGGCGGTTCGAGGAGGCCGTCTCCACCGACGTCCGGCGCCGCATCGCCGAGGAGTCCGGGATCGAGCGGATCGCGCGCTCCGCCGTACGGCCTCCGCTGGAGCAGGTGGACTTCCTCCGGACCACCAAGGCCGACCTGGCCAGGCTGCGCCGGGAGGTGCACCCGCTGGCCCGCCGCCTGGCCGCCCGGCTGACCGTCAAGCACCGGCTGGGGCACCGCGGCCGGCTGGACTTCCGCCGCACGGTCCGGGCCTCGCTGTCCACCGGCGGCGTCCCGCTGACCACCCACCTGAGGCCCCGCCGCCCGCACAAGCCCGAGCTCGTCGTGCTCTGCGACGTCAGCGACTCGGTCGCCTCCTTCGCCCACTTCACGCTGCTGCTGACCTACGCGCTGCGCGAGCAGTTCACCAAAGTCCGCGCGTTCGGCTTCGTGGACACCGTGGACGAGATCACCCGCTTCTTCGTCCCCGGCGCCGACGTGGCCGAGGCGATGACCCGGCTGGCGCGGGAGGCCGACATGGTGCGGTTCGGCCGGACCGACTACGGCCGCGCGTTCGAGCGCTTCGCCGAGCGGTACGGCGACGCCGTCGGGCCGAAGACCTCGCTGCTGATCCTGGGCGACGCCCGGTCCAACTACCAGCCGCCCGCCCTGGAGACCCTGAAGCGCCTGAGCGCCGGGGCCCGGCACGCCTACTGGCTCAACCCGGAGCCGGTCGCCCAGTGGGACACCGGCGACTCGTCGGCGACGGCCTACGGCGGGATCGTCCCGATGTACGAGTGCCGGAACGTCGTCCAGCTCTCGGCCTTCATCGAGGAACTCGGCTGAGCACCCGAGGGGGCGCCGGTCACGGCGCCCCCTCGGCTCTTCCTCCCGGCGTCCCCCTCCGGCGGTCTCCCGGGGTCCTCCCCGGGCTCCCGGGAGACCGTCGACCGCTCCCGGGAGACCGCCGGCCGCTCCCGCGGGGCCCCGGCCGCTCCCTCAGTAGCGGAAGTCCGCCACCAGCCGGTGCAGCCGGTCCGACATCTCGGCCAGGTCGGCCGCGGCCCGGCGGCTCTCGCCCACGCCCTCGGCCGTCACCTTCGTCGCGTCGGCCAGCACCGCGATGTTGGCCGCGATGCCCGTGCTGGCCTGCGCCGCGTCGGCCACGTTCCGGTTCATCTCGCCGGTGGTGGCGGTCTGCTCCTCCACTGCGGAGGTGATGGTCAGCTGGTAGTCGT
>NZ_CDRNDK010000080.1:0-18789 GCF_977012225.1 Planomonospora algeriensis
GCCGCCGCGAGCCGGGAGCCGGAGCGCGCCGCCGCGGTGTTCGCCCCGCACGCGAGGAGGCCCGTGATGTCCACGGCGACCGAACAGCGCACCTTCGACTCCCTCGACCCCGCCACCGGGACCGTCGTCGGGACCCATCCGATCCAGGACGCCGCGGCCGTGCGCGCGGCCGTCGCCGAGGCCGGGCGCGCCGCGCGGTGGTGGGGCGGGCTGAGCTGGACCGAGCGCAGGCGGCGGTTGCTCGACTACAAGGCGGTCGTCACCCGCGACCTCGCCCGGATCGCCGAGGCGGTCCACCGCGAGACGGGCAAGCCGAAGGCCGACGCCACGCTGGAGGTGATCCTGGCCATCACCCACCTCGACTGGGCGGCCCGCAACGCGCGCCGGGTCCTCGGCCCGCGCCGGGTCTTCCCCGGCCTGGTCGGCGCCAACCTCGCGGCCACGCTGGAGTACCAGCCGCTGGGCGTCGTGGGGGTCATCGGGCCGTGGAACTACCCGGTGTTCACCCCGATGGGCTCGATCGCCTACGCGCTGGCGGCGGGCAACGCGGTGGTGTTCAAGCCGAGCGAGCTGACGCCGGGGGTGGGGGTCCTGCTGGCCGAACTGTTCGCCGAGTCCGTCCCCGAGCAGCCGGTGTTCCGCACGGTGACCGGCCTGGGCGAGACGGGCGCCGCCCTCGCGGGCGACCCGGGGGTGCAGAAGATCGCGTTCACCGGTTCCACCGCCACCGCCAAGCGGGTGATGGCCGCGTGCGCGGCGAACCTGACGCCGCTGGTCGCCGAGTGCGGCGGCAAGGACGCGCTGATCGTGGACGCCGACGCGGACGTGCGGGCGGCGGCGGACGCGGCGCTGTGGGGCGCGATGTCCAACGCCGGGCAGACCTGCGTCGGGGTGGAGCGGGTCTACGTGGTGGACGCGGTCTACGACGCGTTCATGCGGGAGCTCACCGACCGGGCCGGTGCGATCCGGGCGGGCGAGGACTACGGCCCGATCACCATGCCCGCGCAGCTCGACGTCATCCGGCGGCACATCGGTGACGCCGTCGCACGCGGCCGCGCCGTGGTGGGCGGGCCGGAGTCGGTGCGCGCGCCGTACGTGGACCCGGTGATCGTGGAGGACGTGCCGGAGGACTCCCCGGCGGTCCGCGAGGAGACGTTCGGCCCGACGGTGACGGTCAAGCGCGTCGCCGACGCGGAGGAAGCCCTGGAGAAGGCCAACGCCACCGCGTACGGCCTGGCCGGGACGGTCTTCTCGGGTGACGCGCGGCGCGCCGTGCGGCTCGCACGCCGGATGCGCAGCGGGATGACCGCGATCAACTCGGTCATCTCCTTCGCCTCGGTGCCCGCCCTGCCCTTCGGCGGTCTCGGTGACTCCGGCTTCGGCCGGATCCACGGCGCGGACGGCCTGCGCGAGTTCGCCCGGCCCAAGGGGATCGCCCGGCAGCGCTTCGCGCTTCCCGGAATGAACCTCACCTCGTTCAACCGCGGACAGAAGGAACTTGACCAAGTAGTGAAACTTGTGACTTTCTTACACGGTCGTCGGAAGCGATAGCCCTTTCCTCTTCCACAAAAAGGATCTTGCACCCATAATAGTTGCTTCGGGGAGCGAAGATCATGAGGTGGAAGCGAATATGCGTGGACTTGTCAAGCCCTCTCCCGCAGCGAGGGCTTGCATGAACGGACGTTCCTATAGGGGAATGTCGGCGGAGGAACGGTTGGCGGAACGCCGTGAGCGCCTGATCTCGGCGGCCTACGTCCTCTACGCCGAGCTCGGCTTCCCCGACACCACGATCGAGAAGCTCTGCACCGTCGCGCGCATCTCCAACCGCGCGTTCTACGAGTGCTTCGAGAGCCGCGACGAACTGATGCTGGTGGTGTACGACCGGTGCGTGCGGGAGACCCTGGAGACGGTGGCGAAGGCCGTCGAGCGGGCTCCCGACACGCTGCCCGACCGGATCGAGGCGGGCATCTCGGAGTACATCCGGTTCGTCACCGCCGACAGGCGCCGCGCCCGGATCATGTACCTGGAGGTACGGCGCGCCGACGACGGTTTCACCGCGTCCCGGCAGCAGACCTCGGCGGCCTTCTGCCAGATCCTGGAGACCAGCCTCTTCGAGCTCCCGGAGACGGGCGGGGTGGAGCCGCGCCTGGTCGTGCTCGGCCTGCTCGGCGTGGTCCAGGAGCTGCTCATCGAGTGGACGCTGGCCGCCGACCCGCCTCCGGTCGACCGCCTGATCGGCACGGCCGCGCACATCTTCCGCCGGTCCCTGACCGGTTGAGCCGGTCCCCGGCGGGTCGGGCCGCGGCCGCCGGGCCCCGGCCGGTCGAGGCGGAACCTCCGGTCAGAGCCAGCCCTTCTCCTGGGCGGCCCGGATGGCGGTGATCCGGTTGGCGGCGCCCAGCTTGGTGATCGCACTGGACAGGTAGTTGCGGACGGTGCCCTCGGTGAGGTGGAGCGCGGCCGCGATCTCCCCCACCGAGGCGCCCCGCGCCGCCTGCGCCAGCGCGTCCCGCTCCCGGTCGGTCAGCGGGCTCTCCCCCGCCATCATCGCCGAGGCGGCCATCTCCGGGTCGAGGTAGCGCCCTCCCGCGTGGACCTTGCGGATCGCCGCCGCCAGCTCGTCGGAGGAGGCGTCCTTGGGTACGAAGCCGCGCACCCCCGCCGCCAGCGCCCGGCGCAGGTAGCCGGGCCGGCCGAAGCTGGTCAGCATCAGCACGGCGTGCCCCGGCAGCGTCTCGGCCACGCTCAGCCCGTCCATGCCCGGCATCTCGATGTCCAGCACGACCACGTCGGGAGCGTGCTCCCGTACGGCCTGCGCCACGTGGTCGCCCCTGGCCACCTGGGCCACCACCTCGATGTCCGGCTCCAGCCCGAGCAGCGTGGCGATCGCCTCGCGGATCAGGTGCTCGTCGTCGGCCAGCAGGACCCGGATCATCGTGCTCCCTCCAGCGGGACCGTCGCCCGCAGCCTGAACTCCCCCGGTCTCCCGGGCCCGGCGGTGACCGTGCCGCCCGAGGGCGCCAGCCGCTCCGACAGGCCGATCAGGCCCGTGCCGCCGCGGGCGCCCGTCCCGGTCACGCCGTCGTTGACCATCTCCAGCACCGCCGTGCCGCCGTGCACCGTGACGGAGATCCGGCAGCGGGTCGCCGAGCTGTGCCGCAGCACGTTCGTGGTGCCCTCCCGGGCCGCCCAGGCCAGCAGGGTGGCACCCTCCTCCGGAACGCCCTCCGGCGGCGCCGCCAGGGTGCAGCGGACGCTGGCCGCCTCCAGCACCGCGGCCATGCTGCGCAGCTCGGCCTCCAGGTCGACCGTCCGGTAGCCGCGCACCGCCGTACGGATCTCCTTCAGCGCCTCCCGGGCCAGCCCCCGCACCGCGTCCATCTCGGCCGCGGCGCGGCCGGGGTCGCCCTTGGCCAGCTTGGCCGCCACCTCGCTCTTGACCGCGATCGCGGAGAGGCTGTGGCCGACCAGGTCGTGCAGGTCGCGGGCGAAGCGGAGCCGCTCCTCGGTCACGGCCAGCTGCGCCTGCGCGGCCTTGCCGGCCTCCGCGGCCCGGACCACCTCCCAGAACCAGAGCTGGAACCGGTTCATCCACGGCACGCTCAGCGACGCCGCCGTGTAGCCGCCGATCGCGCCGCCGAACGTCTCCTGGTCCGGGTAGAAGGCCGTCCAGGCGTCCGGCCACATGAGGTACAGCCCGGCCGCCGTCGCCACGACGGTGGCCGCGAACGTGGCGGACCGGTTCAGCACCAGCGCCGCGCCCGACGCCCACGCCGGGGCGATCAGCCCCCAGGCCAGCAGGTGCCCGTCCTGGACCAGCAGCACGGCCAGCGCCACCGCGCCCGAGGCGACCGCCTCCCGGTGGGCGGTGGCGCCGTCCAGGGCGGCCCTGATCATCCGGGCCTGGAGCACGGTGAAGGCCGCCAGCCCCAGCAGTCCGAGGATCCAGGGGAGGACCGGGATCGGCCGGGTGGCGCTGGTGAACCAGCCGAGCGGGCCGATCCAGGCCAGGAAGATGCCGATGCCGAGCATCCAGGCGGTCAGCCGGCGGAGCCGCTCGACCTGGGAGCGCTTGCGGCGCCGGGGCAGCGCCGCGGGGACGAGGCGCCTCAGCCGCCCCGTCCCCTGTTCTTCCGTCACATTCGTCGTCATCCGGCGACCAACGTTAGCCGTGCCGGGGTTCCCACCGGAACAGCCACCTGGCCAGCAGCCCGGTCACCCCGATCCAGACGACCATGATCCCGATCGAGGGCAGCGCGGCCACCCACTGCCCGGCCATGTCCAGCGCCTCGCCGCCGCTGGAGAAGTGGTCCGCGCCCAGGAAGCCGGTGCGCATCATCTCCACCACCGGGGTCACCGGGAGCAGGCCGGACACCGTGCCCAGCGGGCCGGGCAGCACGTCGAGGGGGAAGGCGATCGGCGCGCCGAGCAGCATGACCATCAGCACCGGCAGCACGGTGATCTGGGCCATCTCGGCGTTCGGCGTCAGGCCGGAGAAGGCCGCCGCCAGCAGGGCGAACACGATGACGCCCAGCACCGCGGCGAGCAGGATCAGCGGCACGTTGGCCGGCAGGACCCCCTCGGTCCGGTGCAGCCAGATCCCCAGCAGCACCATCTGGCCGAGGAGGAGCGCCAGCGCCCCGAGCCCGCTGCCCGCCATGACGGCCAGGGCGGACGGCTGGCCCCCGCGCAGCCGCTTGAGCACCAGTTCCTCCCGGCGGGCGGTGAAGGAGTTCACCAGGTTGATGAAGACCGCGAAGCCCAGCATCAGCCCGGGCACCCCGGTCAGGACGAAGGCCCCGCCCGGCACCCCGGCGACCTCCGCGCCACCCTGCGCCCCGGTGAACATCCAGGCCATCAGGAGCGGGAGCAGCAGCACGTTGAACAGGACGGTGGTGTTCCGGGCCACCAGGGTCAGGTCGAGCCTCGCCAGCCGTACGGCGTGCAGAACGTCGGTCTTCATGGTCACTTCCCGCTTCCCGTCGATACGTGGACGACTCGTTCCCGGCACGCCGCTCTCACCGCTGCTCCCCGACCACCCGCATGAACACGTCCTCCAACGTCCCCCGGCGCACGGCCAGCCGCTCCAGGGCCGCGCCCCGGCCGTCGGCCCAGGCCATCAGCGGGCGGAGCGCCGCGTGCGCGCGGGTCTCGGTGTCGGCGCCGGTCAGGGTGTAGACGACCTCGGTGAAGGGCCCAGTGGAGGATGCTGTGGAGGATGCTGTGGAGGATGCGGTGGCGGACCCGCCGGCCGCTCCGCCGCCTCCGCCGGCGTAGGTGAGCACCGGGGTGACGCCGTCCAGCGCCGGCAGGTCGCCGAAGGTCCAGGCGGTGCCGGGGAGCCGGAAGGCGATGCGGTCTCCGGAGGTGGCCACCACCTCCTCGACCGTGCCGTGGGTGTGGATGCGGCCCTCGTGCATGATGGCGAGCCGGGTGGCGAGGCGCTCGGCCTCCTCCAGGTAGTGCGTGGTCAGCAGCACCGAGGTGCCCGCGTCCCGCAGGTCCTCGATCACCTTCCACGTGGTCCGGCGCGCCTCGGGGTCCATCCCGGTGGTCGGCTCGTCCAGGAAGAGCACCTCGGGCGCCGAGAGCACCGCGAGCGCGAGGTCCAGCCTGCGCTTCTGGCCGCCGGAGAGCTGCTTGACCTTGACCCTCGCCCTGTTCTCCAGGCCCACCAGCTCCAGCGCGCCCATGGTCGCCCGGTCCACCCCGCGCACCCGGCCCATGAGGGTGAGGCGGCCGGGAAGCTCCGTGCTCCCGGACAGGGTGACCGGCCGGCCGGCGTCCTCGCTCAGCCCCTTCCACAGGTCCACCGTCTCGGCGACGGTGAGGTCGCCGAGGAAGCCGCCCTCCTGGAGCATGATGCCCACCCGGGGGCGGAGCTCGCGCTGCTGCCGCACCGGGTCCAGGCCGAGGACGCGCACGGTGCCGTCGGTGGCGGGCGTGAAGCCCTCCAGGACCTCCATCGTGGTGGTCTTCCCGGCGCCGTTGGTGCCGAGCAGGGCGAAGACCTCTCCCCGGGGGACGGTGAAGGAGATCCCGCGCACGGCCTCGAAGTCGCCGTACTTCTGCCGCAGCCCGCCGACCTCGATCACGTTGTCGAGGCCGTGGGGGGCGGCGCCGGCCGTGTCCGCAAGCTGTGGTGTCCTCATGCGGAAAATCTTCTTCCACCGGCGGATTCCCGTGCAGTCGCCGATATCACCGGTGGGACATGGATCTCACGGATGATCGGTATGACAGATGTCATGTCCGGCGGCGGGCGTCCGCCGGACATGACATCCGGGACGGGACCCTACGGCCGGGGCGGCAGGGCGGGACGGCGCCGCGAGGGACGGGCCGCGACGTCGGGCGGGGTCGCCGCGGGACGCTCGGCCAGCGCGGCCAGCGCCAGCCGTACGGCCTCCTCGATCTGCGGGTCCCGCCCGGCCGCCCAGTCGTCCGGGGTGATGTCCACCTCGACGTCCGGGTCGACGCCGTGGTTCTCCACGCCCCAGCCGAGCCCCTCGAACCAGAACGAGTACCGGGGCACGGTGACGGAGGTCCCGTCGACCAGGCGGTGCCCGTCCTCGATGCCGATGACGCCGCCCCAGGTCCGGGTGCCGACCACCGGGCCGAGCTTGTGGATCTTGAAGGCGGCGGTGACGATGTCGCCGTCGGACCCGGCGTTGTGGTCGGTGACCGCGACGAGCGGCCCGCGCGGGCCTCCTCGGGGTAGGTGATCGGCGCGAGGCCCCGGGGCATGTCCCAGCCGATCACCCGGCGCAGCAGCTTCTCGATGACCAGCTCGGAGGTGTGGCCGCCCCGGTTGCCCCGCACGTCCACCACGAGCCCCTCGAAGGCCATCTCCCGGCGCAGGTCGCGGTGGAACTGCGCCCAGCCCTCGGCGACCATGTCCGGGATGTGCAGGTAGCCCAGCCGCCCGCCGCCCAGCTCGCGCACGTGCGCCCGCCGCGCGGCGACCCAGTCCTGGTAGCGCAGCCGCCGGTCGTCGAGGAGCGGGGTGACCGCCACCCGGCGGCCGCCGCCCAGCGTCAGCTCGACCGGCTTGTCCGCGGCGCCCACCAGGAGCCGGTCCGGGCCCTCCGGCGGCACCGGGCGGCCGTCGACCGCCAGCAGCGTCTCCCCCGGCTGCACCCCCACGCCCGGCGCGGCCAGCGGGGAGCGGGCGTGCACGTCCGACGACTCGCCGGGCAGCACCCGGTCCACCTGCCAGCGGCCCTCGGCGTTCCTGGACAGGTCCGCGCCGAGCATGCCGACCGGTCCGGCGGCCGCGGCCCCCCAGGGCGCGGGCATGACGTACGCGTGCGAGCTGCCGAGCTCCCCCACCACCTCCCAGAGCAGATCGGCGAAGTCGTCGTCGGTGGAGACCCGGTCCACCAGCGGCCGGTACTCCTCCAGCACGCCCTCCCAGTCGACGTCCGCCATGTCCTCCACCCAGAAGTCCGCCCGCATCCGGCGGCCCAGCTGGGCGTAGGCGTGCCGGCGGTAGGCCACCGGGTCGACGGTGATCCGGATCCGGGACAGGTCCACGGTCGCCTCGTCGCCCTTGCCGTCGGCCGGGCGGACCGTGAGCGTGCCCTTGTCGGAGACGACGAGGCGGGTGCCGTCGCCGCTCACCCGGTACCAGTCGAGCTTGTCGACGATCTCCTCGCACGTGCGCTTGGCCAGGTCGTAGCGGTCCAGCGCGGGCCTGGGGGGCTCGCCGTCGAGGTCCCCCCGGTCTTCGCCGAGTTCCCCGGCCAGCGGCTCGCGCAGCCAGACGAACCCGCCCTTGACCGCGCGCAGCGCCGAGTAGCGCCCCTCGGGCACCGGCACCTGGACCACCCGGGCGGCGATCCCCTCTACGTCCACGGTGACGGCGGCGTCCTCCTTCTTGTCCTTCTTGTCGTCGTCCTCCGGCTCGCCCACCGGCCGCCCGTCCACGCTGGGCGCGAACGGCGACGGGGTGGAGGCCGCCAGCGGCACCAGGTAGGGGCGGTAGCCGTACGGGAAGGACATGTCGAAGGAGTGCGCGTCGTAGACCGGGTCGAACCCCCGGCGCGACAGGAACGCCAGGTGGTCGCCGGTGAAGGCGGGCGAGACGTCCACGAAGCGGCCGTCGGTCACGTCGTGCACGGCCCGGTCCACCACCCGGGCCAGCCGGATCCGGCGCAGCGGCGTGGCCTCCGGATGCGACCAGGCGAGCCAGGCCGAGTCCGGCGACCAGGCCATGCCGTCGATCTCCCCGTTGGCCCGGGCCAGCTCGACGACCTCGCCGGAGGCCACGTCGACCAGGAGCAGCCGGCCGTCCCTGGCCGCCGCCGCGATCGTGCGGCCGTCGGGCGCGACGGCCAGGTCGCCGACCTCGCCCAGCTTGCCGGCGGCGATCCTGCGACTCTCCCCGCCTCCGGCCGGGCCGATCTCCAGGCCCTGCGTCCCGCCGTCGTCGAAGACCCACACCACCTGGCCGGTGCCCAGGATCCGGGGCCTGCCCGCCGCGAGCGAGGAGCTGAGCTGCCGGGCCGGGCCGTCCCGGTGGGTCAGCCAGTGCACCGTGCCCCGGATCTCCACCGCGCTGGCCCGCCCGGTCGCGTCCACGGCCAGGTCCTGCAGCCACCGGGCGTTCACCGTCCGCGGCTGCCGCCCCCGCGCCGGGGAGGCGAGCCGGACGCCGAGCCTGCGGGTCTCGGCGTCCAGGCCGTCCAGGACGTAGAGGTCCCCGGCGTTCTGGTAGACGATCCGGGTCCCGTCGGTGGTGGCGTGCCGGGCGTAGAAGACGTCGTGGTCGGTGTGCCGGCGCAGGCCGGTGCCGTCCACCGCCACCGAGTAGAGGTTCCCGACGCCCTCGTGGTCGGAGAGGAAGACCAGGCGCCCGCCGACGAGCATCGGGTTCGCGAAGTGGCCGTCCAGGTCGGCCAGCAGCCGGATGAAGTCGCCCTCCCCCTGCCGGATCCACAGGCGGCCCGCCGTACCGCCGCGGTAGCGCTTCCAGGTCCCCGGGTCGCGGGCCAGCGCGGCGGTGAGCAGCGCCACCGTGCCCCCGGCGCTCCCGGCGCTCCCGGAGTCCGCGGCGCCGTCGGGGTCCCCGGTGATCGCCAGATCGGCGACCGGGCCGTACGGCAGGCGCTCGGCGCGCCCGCCGTCCAGCGCGTAGGCCCAGGTCTGCGAGGTGAACGGCTGGCCGGTCGAGCTGATGGCGAGGACCCTGCCGTCGGGGGTCCAGCCGCGGGTGCGGGTCCGGACGTCGCCCCAGTAGGTCAGCCGCTCGGCGGAGCCGGTCTCCAGATCGGCCAGGAACACCTCCGGGTCCCCGTCGCGGACGCTCGTCCAGGCGACCTTCGTGGCGTCGGGTGAGAGGCGGGGGTGTCCTGCGGGGGCCCGGTCGGAGGACAGGCGCCACGCCCGGCCGCCGTCCGCGGGTGCCGCCCAGACGTCGTCGTCGGCGACGAACGTCAGCAGCTCGCCGGAAAGATGGGGAAATCGCAGGTAAGAACCAGAAGACATCGCTAAATCATATTGTCCGCTATGCGACTGACCATGTGATTTTTCTGCCCGATACGCTGACGTTCATGACGCGAGCCGACAGAGACAACCCCGTGGTGCTGTCCAAGATCTACACCCGTACCGGAGACGACGGCACCACCGCTCTCGGCGACATGAGCCGCACCCGCAAGACCGACCCCCGCCTGGCCGCCTACGCGGACGTGGAGGAGGCCAACGCGGCGCTGGGCGTGGCCCTGTCGTACGGGACGCTCGACGACGACGTCGCCGCGGTCCTCACCCGGATCCAGAACGAGCTGTTCGACGTCGGAGCCGACCTGTGCACCCCGGTCACGGAGGACCCCGAGTTCCCCCCGCTGCGCGTCGAGGCGTCCTACGTCGAGTGGCTGGAGGCCCGCTGCGACGAGTTCAACGAGCGCCTCAAGCCGCTGCGCAGCTTCATCCTCCCCGGCGGAGCCCCGGCCGTCGCCCGGCTGCACGTCGCCCGCACCGTCGTCCGGCGGGCCGAGCGCACCGTCTGGTCGGCCCTGGAGGCCCACGAGGACGTCAACCCGCTCACCGCGACGTACCTCAACCGGCTCAGCGACCTGATGTTCATCCTCTGCCGCATCGCGGCGGGCGGCGACGAGATCCTCTGGAAGCCCGGCGGCACCCGCTGACCTTCGGGCCGGGCGGCGCCGAGGCGAGCGCCGGGCCCGCGCCGGAAGGCCCCGGCGCTCAGGCGACGTCGAGATGGGCGCCGGGCGGGGCGGACTCCAGCCAGGCGACGAAGCCGGTCAGCGCCCGGTATCCCATCGCCAGCTCGAAGCGGAACGCGCCGCTGGAGCACTCCAGCGCCGTCACGCCCTCCAGGAACCCGAAGAACTCACCCGGACCGACCTTCCTGCGTCCGGAAACCACGAGGCCGCGCCTCACGATGACGTGGCGCGGCCTCGGCAGCAGACCTATGAGCGGAATCCACTTGAGGCGGCCTTCCGCGTAGCGGGCGACTCCCACCCGCCAGCCCCGCTCCCCCGGCATCGGGCGCAGGCAGCACAGCACCGAGCCCCGGGAGCGGATCAGGATCAGGACCCGGACGAGCAGGAGGGCGACGATCAGCGCCGCCACGATGAGTACGTCACGCGCCATCATGTCCGCCGCCCCCAGAACCAGCACCGCTCAGAAGCAGAACTTATCCGACTTCCTCGCCTGCCGCGCGCAACCGGGCCCGGGCTCGCTTCAGCGCGGCGGCGTCCGCCGCCTCCATGTCGGCCTCGACCGAGGCCTGGGCGCGGTCCAGGGCGTTCTTGGCCCTGGCGACGTCGACCTCGGAACCGAGCTCGGCCACCTCGGCCAGGACCGAGACCTCGTCGTCCGCCACCGAGAGGAACCCTCCGTGGACCGCGGCGACGAGGTCGGGCTCGCCACCGCCGCGCTTCACCTTCAGCACGCCGCCCTCGACGAGGACGCCGAGCACCGGCGTGTGCCTGGGCATGATGCCGATCTCACCGTCGACGGTCTTGGCGATCACCATGTCGGCCTCGCCGGACCAGATCTCCCGCTCCGGTGAGACGACGCCTACTCGCAGCTTCGCCACTTTCTCCTCAGTTCCTTTCGAACCAGGCGCCGGTACGGCCCACGGCCGTACCGACGCCTAAGGCGACTAGCGGGCGAGTTCCTTGGCCTTGGCGATGGCCTGCTCGATGCCACCGACCATGAAGAACGCCTGCTCGGGCAGGTGGTCGTACTCGCCGGCGCACAGCCCCTTGAAGGACGCGATGGTCTCGTCCAGCGGCACGAACTCACCCGGCTGGCCGGTGAACGCCTCGGCGGCGTACATCGGGTGGGAGAGGAAGCGCTCGATGCGACGGGCCCGGTTGACCGTGACCCGGTCCTCCTCGGAGAGCTCGTCGATGCCGAGGATCGCGATGATGTCCTGCAGCTCCTTGTACTTCTGCAGGATCCGCTTGGTCTCCTGGGCCACCCGGTAGTGCTCCTCGCCGATGATCTGCGGGTCGAGGATCCGGGAGCTGGAGTCGAGCGGGTCCACCGCGGGGTAGATGCCCTTCTCCGAGATCGGCCGCGAGAGCACGGTCTGCGCGTCGAGGTGCGCGAACGCGTTGTGCGGGGCCGGGTCGGTGATGTCGTCCGCGGGGACGTAGATCGCCTGCATCGAGGTGATCGAGTGACCGCGGGTCGAGGTGATGCGCTCCTGGAGCACGCCCATCTCGTCGGCCAGGGTCGGCTGGTAGCCCACTGCGGACGGCATGCGGCCGAGCAGGGTGGACACCTCGGAGCCGGCCTGGGTGAACCGGAAGATGTTGTCGATGAACAGCAGAACGTCCTGCTTCTGCACGTCCCGGAAGTACTCCGCCATGGTGAGGGCGGAGAGCGCGACGCGCAGACGCGTGCCCGGCGGCTCGTCCATCTGGCCGAAGACGAGGGCGGTGTCCTTGAGGACGCCCGCCTCCTCCATCTCCAGCCAGAGGTCGTTGCCCTCACGGGTGCGCTCGCCGACGCCCGCGAAGCACGAGGTTCCGGAGAACTTCAGCGCGACGCGACGGATCATCTCCTGGATCAGCACGGTCTTGCCGACGCCCGCGCCGCCGAACAGACCGATCTTGCCGCCCTTGACGTACGGCGTGAGCAGGTCGATGACCTTGATGCCGGTGGGCAGCATCTCGGTGCGCGACTCGAGGGTGTCGAAGGCCGGGGAGGGGCGGTGGATGCCCCACTTCTCGGTGACCTTCAGGGAGGCGGTCGGCACGTCCAGGGACTCGCCGAGCGCGTTCCACACGTGACCCTTGACGACGTCGCCGACCGGCACCGAGATCGGCGCGCCGGAGTCGGAGACCGCCGCACCGCGGACCAGGCCGTCGGTGGGCTGCATCGAGACGGCCCGGACCAGGTTGTCACCCAGGTGCTGGGCGACCTCCATGGTCAGGGTCTTGGTCTCGCCGCCGACGGTGACGTCGACGTTCAGGGCGTTGTAGATGTCGGGCATCGCCTCGACGGGGAACTCCACGTCGACGACGGGACCGGTGACTCGGGCGACGCGGCCCACACCGGTCGCGACGTTCTCCACAGTCTCTGCAGTCATTTCACTCTTTCCCCGCTGCGGCGTCAGCCAGCGCGTTGGCGCCACCGACGATCTCGCTGATTTCCTGGGTGATCTCGGCCTGACGAGCCTGGTTCATCTGCATGGTGAACACGCGGATGAGCTCGTTGGCGTTGTCGGTCGCCGACTTCATGGCCCGGCGGCGCGCGGCGTGCTCCGAGGCGGCGGACTGGAGCAGCGTGCTGAAGATGCGCGACTCCACGTACCGCGGCAGCAACGAGTCGAGTACGTCGGCCGCGGTGGGCTCGAACTCGAAGTACGGCAGCGGCGTCTCCGGCTTCTCGGTGGTCTCCACGACCTCGAGCGGCAGGATCCGCTTCACCGCCACCTCCTGCGTCAGCATGGAGACGAACTCGGTCGAGACGATGTGGATCTCGTCGATCCCGTCATCGGCCGAGAACGCCGTGATGAGCGCGCCCGCGATCTCCTTGGCGTTGCCGTAGGAGGGGCTGTCGGAGAACCCGCCCCACTGGCCGCTCATCGCCCGGCCGCGGAAGCTGTGCCAGGTGATGCCCTTGCGCCCCACCACGTAGGGCACGGGCTCGACGCCCCTGCTCCGCAGCAGGCCGCCGAGGGCCTCGGCCTCACGCAGGATGTTCGCGTTGAAGCCGCCGCAGAACCCGCGGTCACTGGTGACGATGAGCACTGCGGCCCGGCGGGGCTGCTCCTTCGCCGTGGTGAGCGGGTGGTCGACGCTGGTGGTGTTGCTGACGACGCCCGTGACGGCGCGCGTGATCTCGCGCTCGTACGGCACGGCCGCCTGCATCCGCTGCTGCGCCTTCACGATGCGCGACGAGGCGATGAGCTCCTGGGCGCGCGTGATCTTGGCGGTGGACTTTACCGACTTGATCCGCCGCCGCAGCAGTCTTAGCTGGGCACCCATCGGCTACTTCTTCTCGTCACTGACGTGCTTGATGATCTTCTCCTGGCCGACCCGGTCGGCGCCGAGCGCCGCGACCGGCTCGTCGTTGACCAGCAACTCGCCCGCCGAGGTCTCGAAGCCCTTCTTGAACTGGGTGATCGCGTCCTTCAGGGCCGTGACCGTGTCGTCCGACAGTTCCTTGGTCTCGCGGATGGCGTCGAAGACACCCTTGTGGTCGCGGCCCAGGTAGTCCAGGAACTCCGTCTCGAAGCGGCGGATGTCCTCGACCGGGACCTCGTCGAGCTCGCCGGTGGTGCCGGCCCAGATCGACACGACCTCCCGCTCCAGCGAGAACGGGCTGTACTGCGGCTGCTTGAGCAGCTCGACCAGGCGCTGGCCGCGCTCCAGCTGAGCCTTGGAGGCCGCGTCCAGGTCGGAGGCGAAGGAGGCGAATGCCTCCAGGTCGCGGTACTGGGACAGGGACAGGCGCAGCGTGCCGGCGACCTTCCGCATCGCCTTGGTCTGCGCCGAGCCGCCGACCCGGGAGACGGAGACACCGACGTTGATGGCCGGCCGCACACCCGCGTTGAACAGGTCGGTCTCCAGGAAGACCTGGCCGTCGGTGATGGAGATGACGTTGGTCGGGATGAACGCCGAGACGTCGTTGCCCTTCGTCTCGATGATCGGCAGACCGGTCATCGAGCCCGCGCCCATGTCGTTGGAGAGCTTGGCGCAGCGCTCCAGCAGACGGGAGTGCAGGTAGAAGACGTCGCCGGGGTAGGCCTCACGGCCCGGCGGGCGGCGCAGCAGCAGGGAGACCGCGCGGTAGGCGTCGGCCTGCTTGGTCAGGTCGTCGAAGACGATGAGGACGTGCTTGCCCTGGTACATCCAGTGCTGGCCGATGGCCGAGCCGGTGTAGGGCGCCAGGTACTTGAAACCGGCCGGGTCGGACGCCGGGGAGGCGACGATGGTGGTGTACTCCATCGCGCCCGCCTCCTCGAGGCGGCCCTTGACCTGGGCGATCGTCGAGCCCTTCTGGCCGACCGCGACGTAGACGCAGAGGACCTGCTTGGCCGGGTCGCCGGAGAGCCAGTTCTCCCGCTGGTTGAGGATGGTGTCCACGGCGATGGCGGTCTTGCCGGTGCCGCGGTCGCCGATGATCAGCTGGCGCTGGCCCCGGCCGATGGCGGTCATGGCGTCGATCGCCTTGATGCCGGTGGCCAGCGGCTCCTTCACCGGCTGGCGCTGGACCACCGAGGGTGCCTGGAGTTCGAGGGCGCGCAGCGCCTCGGACTCGATGGGGCCCTTGCCGTCCAGGGGGTTGCCCAGCGGGTCGACCACACGGCCGAGGAAGGCGTTGCCGACCGGCACGGACAGGACCTCGCCCGTCCTGCGGACCGACTGGCCCTCCTCGATCTTGCTGAAGTCGCCCAGGATAACGGCACCGATCTCCCGGGTGTCCAGGTTCAGTGCCAGACCACGCGTGCCGTCCTCGAACTCGAGCAGCTCGTTCGCCATCGCCGAGGGAAGGCCGGAGACATGGGCGATGCCGTCGCCGCAGTCGACGACGGTCCCGATCTCCTCGCGCGCGGCGCCTTCCGGCTCGTACGCCTGGACGAAGCGCTCAAGCGCGTCCCGGATCTCATCCGGCCGGATCGTAAGCTCCGCCATCTCTCTTCTGTCTCCCTATTCGCCTAGCCGGCCAACCGGCGGCGGACTTCTTCGATTCGTCCCGCGATGGTGGTGTCGATGAGGTCGTCCCCGATGCGAACGGAGAACCCACCGAGCACTCGCGGATCCACCTCGACGTTCAGGTGAACGTCGCGGCCGTAGGAGGCGCGCAGCCAGGTGGCCAGACGCCGCTTCTGCTCTTCGGAGAGCGCGACGGCGCTGCGCACCACCGCGACGAGACGCTGCCGCTGTGCGGCGACCAGATGACCGACGTCCTCCAGTCCACCATCCAGGCTACGTCCTCGCGGATGCACCGCGAGTTGGGTGACCAGGCGGATGGTGGTGGGGGTGGCCTTGCCGCCGAGGAGCGAGCCGAGCAGTTCCCGCTTGCCCTGCGCGGGCGCGGCCGGATCGGCCAGCGCCCGGTGCAGCGCGAGGTTCGAGGCGATGATGCGCCCGAACCGGAACAGCTCGTCCTCGACCTCGTCGAGCCTGCCCTGCGCCTCGGCCTCGGCCGCAGCGGCGATGACGCCGAGCCGCTCCAGCGCGTCGGCGAGGTCGCCGGCGCGCGCCCACCGGGCGGAGACCGCCCCGACGACCGTCTCCAGCGCGGCGGCGCCGACCTTGCCCTCCAGAAGGATCCGGAGGGTCTGGGCCTTCTGCGCCGCCGGGCGGGCGGCGTCGGACATGGTCCGGCGGAGCCCGTGCTCGCGGTCGAACAGGTCGGCGATCGCGAAGAGCTCATCGGCCAGCGTGCCGAGGTCCGCGCTTCCCGCCACCGCGTTGAAGTGCTCCTCGACCTCGGCGAGCGAGGCCCTGCTCAGCCCTCTCATCAGCGGACCGCCGCGTTGCTCGACTCGAGCTCCTCCAGGAACCGGTCGACGGTGCGGCGCTGGCGCGCCTCGTCCTCGAGGGACTCACCGACGATGCGGCCCGCGAGGTCGATCGACAGGCGACCGAGCTCGGCGCGGAGCTGGGCGAACGCCTGCTGGCGGTCGGCCTCGATCTGGACGTGCGCGGCCTCGATGAGGCGGCGGGCCTCGGCCTGCGCCTCCTCGCGGAGCTCGGCCTTGATCTGCGCGCCCTGCTCGCGAGCCTCCTCGCGCAGGCGGGACGCCTCGTGCCGCGCCTCGGCGAGCTGCTCCTTGTACTGCGCGAGCAGCGCCTGGGCCTCGGCCTGGGCGTCCTGGGCCTTCTGGATCCCGCCTTCGATCGCCTCGGTCCGCTCATTCAGCGTCTGCTGGATGCGCGGGGTGAGGATCTTACCGACGACGAGGACGACGAAGAGGAACGCGAAGCCGCCGACGACCAGCTCGTACATGTGCGGAAGGAGAGGGCTGGTCTCCTCCGCCGCCAGGAGATTAGCTGCGATTGTCATCGATGCAGCCTTCCGTCAGGGTGTGTCTGCGATCAGGAGGTCGGGTAGATGAACGGCGCGACCAGGCCGATCAGGGCGAGCGCCTCGACGAGAACGAAGCCGAGGAGCATGTTCTGGCGGATCAGGCCGTAGGCCTCGGGCTGGCGGGCGATGGCCTGCAGACCGTTGCCGAAGATGAGGCCGACGCCGATGCCGGGGCCGAGGGTGGCCAGGCCGTAGCCGATCGAGCCGATGTTGCCGGTGACCTCAGCGAGGATGCCGCTCATTTCATTTCCTTTTCGGGACGGCCGGTGGACTCAGATCTCACCGGTCTGGACTCAGGAGGGGAAGGTCTTTGTGCGTTTCTCAGTGCTCGGCGTGCAGGGAGCCGCCGATGTACATCGCCGCGAGCATCGCGAACAGGAAGGCCTGCAGGAACTGGATGAACAGCTCCAGCCCGGTCATCGCGATCGTCATGACGACGCTGACGACGCCGACGGGCGCGCCGAGCGGGCTGAGCTGCTCGAAGAGGAACCAGAAGCCGACCGCGCTGAAGAAGGCGAGGATGAGGTGGCCGGCGAACATGTTGGCGAACAGTCGCACCGCGTGCGTGAAGGGGGCCACGACCAGGTTGGAGAGCAGCTCCAGCGGCGCCATCAGGATGTAGACCGCCTTGGGCAGGCCCGGCGGGAACATCATGTTCTTGAAGTAGCCGATCGGCCCCTGGTGCTTCATGCCCAGGTAGATCTTGAGCAGGTAGATCGTGCCCGCGAGCACGATCGGGAAGGCGATGTGCGAGGCCACCGGGAACTGCAGGAAGGGGACGACGCCCATCAGGTTCCAGACCCAGACCAGGAAGAAGATGCTGAGCAGCAGGCCCATCCAGCGGTCGGTGTCCTTGCCCAGGAAGGGGCGGGCGACCTGGTCGCGGACGAACATGTAGCCGTACTCGGCGACGTTCTGGATGCCCCGGGGCACCAGCTTCGGCTTGGAGAACGCCGACCAGCAGAAGACCACGACCACGAGCGAGCTCAGCAGCGCGAGCAGGACCGGCTTGGTGAACCAGGTCACGCCGGAGATGATCGGCGGGATGTTGAACAGTTCGGGGCCCGGAGCCTGGAACTCCTCGGGGGCGGCGAGGACCGTCAGCGCCTTCACGCGGCGTTCCCTTCAACGTGGTAATGGATCAAGACTGTTTCCTCCGCGAGGCGACCGCCGCGTGAGGTCAGCGACCGTACTTCCGGTAGACCAGGTAGATCGCGAGAACGACTCCGATGATCACTCCGATCGGGGTGAACACCGCCACGCCGGTCCAGCGGCTCAGCAACCAGCCGCCGCCGCCGTACAGGATGATCCCGGAAAGGATGTAGCTGGGGATTGACCAGGCGGCGTCGGCGAAGTCGCGGCCGTCGTCCTCCGGCCTGCGTTCTTGTTCGCTCATCGCGGGCATGACAATAGCAGTCGGGCTGTTGACTAGTCATATCGGACCCGGTCGGGGCCATAATACGCCTCATCGCGATCATCCCGCCCGGGAACCCGGAGAACCGGGATCGACGTAGAGCATCTTCGTTTTCACGAAGCCGCGCATCTCCCCGGCGGTCCAGACGACGGTGCAGACGATCGCCGACCAGCCGAAAGCCGTCGGCTCGAACGCCGTGGCGCTCTCGAACGCCCTCAGCAGCGCCATGATGACCAAGACCTTCACCGCGTAGGTGGTGACCGCGGCGACCATCATCACCGCCGGGGAGACCCGGCTCGCGTACGAGACGGCGACCAGGCCGACCGTGAAGAAGACCGCGACGGTCGCGAGGCCGATCAGGGCTCCCAGAGCCCCCGCGCCGCCGGCGAGCAGGGCGGCGACGCCGATGACCGCCGCGCCCACGACCGCGGTGGGTATCGCGGCCCCTTTCAGGACGCGCACGTCATTGGCCTGCATCGGCACTCCAGATGGCTGTTATCAAGCGAGCGATTGCTACCTAGCAGGCTCGGACTGCCGAACACCTGCTAGTGAAAGCTATCACAAGCTCTTGGAAGAGCGCCTTTACCTGCCGTTTCAAGTAAACGATCTAGAGGTTTCCGGCCGGTGCCGGCCAGGTCGTCTCAGGAATTGGGAAGCCCCGCCGCCGAGCCGCGGGTGGTGGACCGCGACGGTCCCGGCAGGTCGGGGACGATCGAGAACACCGCCGTGTCGTCGCCCGGTTCGGCCGCCGGGGGGACCATCGGAGCGGCCGGGTGCTGCGGGTTCTGCGAGTGCTGCGGGGAGGAGGACACCGGGGCGGACGCCGGAGCGGCCGGTCCGCCCGGGTGGTCCCCGGGGACCAC
>NZ_CDRNDK010000081.1:0-18746 GCF_977012225.1 Planomonospora algeriensis
CGGGCTGGGAGCCCGGTGACTCCGGGCCCGGAGCGGGAGCCGCCGGTGGGACCGGTGCGGGGTCCGCGGCGGCGCGGGTCACCTGGGCGCCGAGCGCGCTGATCGCACTGGGCGTCGCCCTGGCCCTGCTGGTGGCAGCCTTCCTGACCTGAGCCTTCGCGTCCCGGCACACCTTGAGCCCACGCGCCGGTAGGACCTGAGCCCGTACGGCACGGCCGGGGCGGGCGGGGTCAGGGCGGTCCGGGACGCCAGGCGGCGACGAGGTCCTCCGGGGTGACCAGGGTGACCTCCGCCGTCGCCGAGCCGCTCCGGGAGACGGCGAGCAGCGGTGTGCCGGGGGCCGCGCCGGGCATCCGGGAGCGGCGGACGATGAGCGTGTCCAGGTCGCCCCGCTCGAAGGGCCGGTCCTCCCGCCACGTGACCGAGCCGAGCAGGGTCACCGTACGTCCGACAGGTTCGCGGTCCGTCCCCACGATGTCGATCTCCGGGTCGTCGGTGCGGGTCCAGTAACCGCCGATCGCGCCGGTCCCCCCGGGAAGCCCGCCCATCCGCCGCAACGACTGCCGGACCAGGGGCTTGACGGCCGCCTCGCGCCAGGCGTCCCATGAGCGCAGGAGGCGGGCGAGGGCGAGGTCGCCCCGGTCCCGTTCGATCTCCGCCAGTCCTGGGCCGACGAAGGCCAGCCAGAAGCGCAGGTGCGCGTCGGTGACGTGGTACCGGGTCTCACGCGACGGACGGGTGGAGAGCGGGGTCGCGGCGGTGACCAGCCGCCGCTCCACGAGGGACTGCAACGCCCGGTTGAGCGAGGCCCTGGGCACCCCCGGCACGGCGCGGCCGATCGCGGAGTGGGTGCGGTGCCCGGCGCCGACGGCGTTCAGGACGCTCCGGGCCTGCGTGCCCGGCGGCGCCTCGGCGGCCAGGACGCGCTCCCCGGTGACCACCAGGGGCGAGGCGGGGTCGGCCAGGGCCTGCCGGAGGTGCTCGCGCACGGGCAGCCCCGGCGGCCACTCCCGGCAGATCAGCGGCAGGCCGCCGGAGACCAGCCGGGCGTCGACCGCCTCGGCGGCGGGCAGTCCCGTCGCGTCCGCCACGTCCGCCGGGGTGAGGGGGTGGACGACCAGCTCGGTGGCGCGCATGGCGAAGGGCCGGCCCGGCCGGTTCACCGCCTCCATGACCTCCAGGTCCGAACCGACGAGGACGAGCAGCGCGGGGCGGCGGGACAGCTCCCGGGCGAACAGCGCCTGCAGCACGCCCTCCAGTTCGGGGGAGGCAGCCAGCAGTACGGGGAGCCCGTCGAGCACGATGACGCTGGGCGACTCCTGGGGGACGGCCACCGCCAGGAGCCGGAGTGCGTCCTCCCACGATCCGGCGGGCCGCTCCGCCAGGATCCGGGCGCCGGGGAGGCCGGACGCGGCTCCCTCGGCGAGCAGCCCCGCCACCTGTTCGGCCTCCGTGCCCGGGACGGCGGTGTAGAAGACGCAGGGCACGCCCGCGCGCCGGACGAACTCCTCCACCAACCGGGACTTGCCGACGCCGCGGCGGCCGCGCATCAGGACCGCCCGGCCCGGACGGCCGGCCCGGCCGCCTGTCGCGACCTTGCCCAGCAGGCGCTCCAGCTTGGACAATTCATGCTCTCTGCCGATGAACCGGGCCATCGCTCTCCGAGAGTCTCATCGATGAGAGTCTCAGCTTTGAGACTCTTCCCTCCGGTATTCCCCTGCTTGATGTCCTCAGCGGTGGGAGAACCGGAGATGGAGGTCTGCAGGCCGACTCTTTCCGGACCGAGAAGACCGCGCACCGCCGTGCCCGTCCGGCGTCGCCTGCCGGGAGCGCGGGCCGGGCGGGTCCCGTCCCGGAGCGGAATGCTCAGCCCGGCCGGTGCGGAGCCGATGGGGCGGATATCCCGCCGACCCCTTGGAGGAAGCCATGGCGGCACGAGTGGCGAATCTCAGCGTCACACAGCGGCTGGCGCTGATCTTCACCGCGGGGGCGGTCACGGTCGGCGGCGTCGTCGGCATCGGCATGCACTCCCAGAGCCGGCTGACCGACGACGCCGACCGGCTGCGGGGCATGGAGCACGCCAAGGCGATCCTCAACCACCTCGACACCCGCGAGGCCGAGCTCAAGGTCGACGCCTACCGGGCGATCAGCGAGCAGGACCTGAGCGATGTGCGCGCCGACCTGCCCGAAGACGTGGCGTCGGTGAACCGGGCCGTGGCGGACCTGGACGCCCTGGCCCTGCCGGAGCGGGTGCGGGAGCGGCTGGAGGAGGTGCGCCCCGACATCGAGGAGTTCAACGCCTTCGTGTCGTCGTTCGTGGCCGACGCCGGACGCGACCGGGCCGCCGTGCGCGGGCGCGAGCAGCAGATCGCCGAGCGCAACAGCGTGGTGGACGACAAGCTGGAGGCGGTGCACGCCGGGGTGGACGCCGCGATCGAGGCCGCCCGCGCCGAGATGGACGCCTCCGTCGCGCAGACCCGCCTGATCTCCCTGCTGGTGGGGATCGGCGGCGTGCTGCTGCTGGTGGCGCTCTGCGTCCCGCTGGGGCGCTCCATCTCCCGGCCGGTGCGCCGCATCGGCCAGGTCCTGGCCGCGGTGGCCGAGGGCGACCTCACCCCGCGCGCCGACGTGGCCTCCCGTGACGAGCTCGGCCGGATGGCCCAGGCGCTGAACCGGGCGATCGAGCACATGCGCGTCGCCGTACGCACCATCGACGCCTCCGTGGACGGTCTGGCCTCCGCCTCCGGGGAACTGACCGTCACCAGCCGCCGGATCGCCGCCGGAGCCGAGGAGGCCAGCGCCCAGATCGGCGCGGTCGCCGCCGTCGCCCGGCAGGTCTCCGGCGACGTGCACTCCGTCGCGGCCGGATCGGAGCAGATGAGCGCGGCGATCGGGGAGATCGCGCAGAGCGCCGGCCAGGCGGTCGGGGTGGCCTCACAGGCCGTCACCGTGGCCACCTCCACCAACGAGACCGTCGCCAGGCTCGGCGCCTCGTCGGCGGAGATCGGCTCGGTCATCAAGACGATCACGTCCATCGCCGAGCAGACCAAGCTGCTGGCCCTCAATGCCACCATCGAGGCGGCCCGCGCCGGGGACGCCGGCAAGGGCTTCGCCGTGGTCGCCGGCGAGGTCAAGGACCTGGCGCAGGAGACCGCCAAGGCCACCGAGGACATCGCCCGCCGCGTCGAGGCCATCCAGGCCGACACCGGCGACGCGGTGGCGGCGATCAGCGAGATCAGCGGGATCATCGCCCGCATCAACGGCTACCAGCTGGCCATCGCCGGCGCGGTGGAGGAGCAGACCGCCGCCTCCGGGGAGATGAACCGGGGCGTGGTCCAGGCGGCCTCCGGCACCGAGCGGATCGCCGAGACCGTCTCGGAGGTGGTCGGCGCGGTCCGGCTCACCAGCAGCGGCGTGACCGAGGCCCGGCGCGCCGCCGAGGACCTCGCCCGCATGTCGGCCGACCTGCGGACGCTGGTCGACCGGTTCCGCGTCTGATCGGAGGCGGACCGCGAGCGGGCGCGACCGGCAGCCCGGGAGCCCGTCAAAGACCCAGCGCCGCGGACAGGTCGGCGGTCAACGCGCCCAGCTCCCGTACGGCCTGCGCCCGGGCGTCGGCGACCTCGCCGGTCACCGGTACGACGGTCTCCAGGTAGCACTTGAGCTTGGGCTCCGTCCCCGAGGGCCGGACCACGACACGGGCGCCGCCCGCCAGGCGGTAGCGGATGCCGTCGGTGGGCGGCAGGTCCGCCGAGCCCAGGCTCAGGTCCTCGGCCGACTCGACCTTGCGGCCGCCGAGCTCCACCGGCGGGGCGGCGCGCAGGCGGGACATGGCCCCCGCGATCAGCGACAGGTCGTTCACCCGGACCGAGAGCTGGGAGGTGGCGTGCAGGCCGTACCGGCGGGCCTGGTCGTCGAGGAGGTCGAGCAGGGTGCGGCCGTCGCGCTTGGCCCGGGCGGCGAGGCCGGCGACGGTCAGGGCCGCGCCGATGCCGTCCTTGTCGCGGACGGGCAGGCCGCCGTCGGAGCCGACGCTGTAGCCCAGCGCCTCCTCGTAGCCGTAGACCAGGTTCCCGCGCCCGCCCCCGGCCTTCATGATCCATTTGAAGCCGGTGAGGGTCTCGGCGTAGTCCACGCCGTGCTCGGCGGCGATCTTCCCGAGCATGGAGGAGGAGACGATGGTGGTGGCGACCAGGCGGCCGGCGCCGGAGGTGTGCCGGATGACGTGCTCGCCGAGGAGGGCGCCGACCTCGTCGCCGGTGAGCATCCGGTAGCCGCCCTGCGGCAGGGGCACGCCCACGGCGCAGCGGTCCGCGTCGGGGTCGTTGGCCAGCACGAGGTCCGCGCCGATCCGCTCGGCGAGCTCCAGGGCGAGGTCCATCGCGCCGGGCTCCTCCGGGTTGGGGAACGCGACGGTCGGGAAGTCGGGGTCCGGGTCGGCCTGGGCCTCGACGGTCACCGGGCTCGGGAACCCGGCGGCCAGGAAGGCGGAGGTGAGCGTGACGCCGCCGACGCCGTGCAGGGGCGTGTAGGCGACCTTCAGCTCGCGGGCGTCGCCGAGCGGGAGCAGGGTCACCGCGTCCAGGTAGGCGGCCACGATCTCCTCGCCGAGGTCGGTCCACCCCGGGTCGCCGGGGGAGCCCAGGGGCAGTGAGGAGACGGGGCCGACGGCGTCGATGGCGGCGGAGATGCCCGCGTCGATCGGCGGCACGATCTGGGAGCCGTCGCCCCAGTAGACCTTGTAGCCGTTGTCCCGGGGCGGGTTGTGGCTGGCGGTGACGGTCACGCCCGCGTCGGCGCCGAGGTGGCGGACGGCGAAGGCCAGCACCGGGGTGGGCAGGGGGGCCGGGAGCAGCGAGGCCCGCAGCCCGGCGCCGGTCAGCACGGCGGCGGTGTCGCGGGCGAAGACGTCGGAGTTGTGCCGGGCGTCGTAGCCGATCACCACGTGCCGGTCCGGGCCGAGGACCGCGGCCAGCCCGGCGGCGGCGCGCATGACGGTGACCCGGTTCATCCGGTTGGGGCCGGCGCCCAGCTCGCCGCGGAGACCGGCGGTGCCGAACTCCAGCTTGGCGCCGAAGCGCTCGCGCAGCGCCGCCTCGTCCCCCTCGTCGAGGAGCTCCCGGAGCTCCTCCCGGGTCCGCGGGTCCGGGTCCTGGGCCAGCCAGTCCTGGGCGAGCCGTACCAGATCGCTGCTCATGATCACCTCACGCTCCGGGCGGGGAGGGCGTGTCCCCGCCGGTTTCCCCTGCCGGCCCCGCGGTCCCGCTCCGGGGACCCGCGGGGCCGGGCGCTACAACTTGTTGACGATCCCGGCGAGCAGGACCCCCATGCGGGCCGCGGTGGTGCGGCCGACCTGGAGCACCTCCTCGTGGTTCAGCGGCTTGCCGACCAGGCCCGCCCCCGGGTTGGTGACCAGGGAGATGCCGAGCACCTCGGCGCCGGCCTCGCGGGCCGCGACGGCCTCCAGCACGGTGGACATGCCGACCATGTCGCCGCCGAGGATCCGGCACATCTGGATCTCGGCGGGGGTCTCGTAGGTCGGGCCGCGGAAGGCGACGTAGACGCCCTCGGTCATGGTGGGCTCGACCCCGCGGACCAGGTCGCGCAGGCGCCGGGAGTAGACCTCGGTGAGGTCGACGAATTTCGCGCCGGTGATCGGGCTGGCGCCGGTCAGGTTGATGTGGTCGCTGATCAGCACCGCCTCGCCGACCTCCTGGGTCTCCGGGCGCAGGCCGCCGGCGGCGTTGGTCAGCACGACCGTGCGGGCCCCGGCCCGTACGGCGGTGCGCACGCCGTGCACGACGGGGTCGACGCCCCGGCCCTCGTAGAGGTGGGTGCGGCCCAGGAAGATCAGCGCGTTCTTGCCCGACTCGGTCCGCACGGCGCGGACCTTGCCCGCGTGGCCGGCCACGGCGGGCGGTGCGAAACCGGGCAGGTCGGTCACCGGGATCTCGGCGACGGTCTCACCGATCGCGTCGGCGGCCGGGACCCAGCCCGACCCCATCACCAGCGCGACGTCGAAGGACTCGACTCCGGTGGCGCTCCGCAGTGCGGTCGCGGCGTCCGTGGCGAGTGCGTAAGGGTCATTGGTCACCTCACCGAGCGTACTCGCCGGGCCGTCCGGGCCATGACTCCGGCGGTCGCGACCCGCCGCCGCCGCCGCCGCCGGACCTGTGGACCTGCGGGCCTCCGGCGGATCCGCAGCCGATCCCGTCGGCGGGCTCCGGCGGCCCGTCGCGGGAGCGGCCACCGGCCGCAGGGGTCAGCCGCCGAAGGAGGTGCAGGGGCGGTTGCGCAGCGCCTTGACGTAGTCGTCGGGGGCGCCGGCCTTCTCGGCGGCGTCGGACAGGATGCCGAGATAGCGCGCCGAGGGCAGGCCGCCCTCGTAGCCGTCGAGCACGTAGAACCAGGCCACGACCTCGCCGTCCAGGGTCTGCACGCGCAGCCGTACCTTGTGGTAGAGGCCGCGGGTGGCGCCCTCCCACTGGTCGAGGGAGGTCTCGTCCCACTCCGGGACGTCGTAGAGGACGACGAAGACGTGCTCGTCGGGATCCTCGACGATGGTGGCGAGCGCGCCGTCGAGCGCGCCCTCGCGGCTGAGGTCGTCCCCGCCGAACGTCAGGCGCCAGCCCTGCAGCCAGCCCGACCCCCGGACGGGGGAGTGCGGGGCCCGCTGGGCCATCTGCTCGGGGTCCATGTTGCTGCCGTAGGCGGCGTAGACAGGCACGGTGCCCAAGACTAATCCAAGATCGCCCGCCTGCCCCTCCCGCCGCGTCATGTCGTCGATTTCCCCGGAGGGCAAGGGCTTTCCGCGGTTTCCGAGGGGGACCCGAGCGGTTGTTGGTCCGGGGATGCGGGAGAATGGGGTAGTGACAAGGATCGTGATCATCGGTGGCGGACCCGGCGGATACGAGGCGGCACTGGTGGCGGCGCAGCTGGGTGCGCAGGTCACCGTGGTCGAGCAGGACGGGCCGGGGGGCGCCTGCGTGCTCACCGACTGCGTGCCCTCCAAGACCCTGATCGCGACCTCCGCGCGCAAGCAGGCGCTGCTCGACGCCGCCGCGCTGGGCGTGCACTACACCGGGGGCCCCGACGGCGACGTGGGGAGCCCCGTCGCCGACATGCCGCTGGTCAACCGGCGGGTGAAGGAGCTGGCCCGGGCGCAGTCCGCCGACATCGCGGCGCGGCTCGCCGCCGAGGGCGTCGAGGTGGTCCGGGCCCCCGGGCGGCTGGTGGACCCGCAGGTGGTCAGGGCCGGCGACCGGACGATCCGGGCCGACGTGGTCATCGTGGCGACCGGCGCGACCCCGCGCATCCTGCCGACCGCCGAGCCCGACGGGGAGCGCATCCTCACCTGGCGGCAGATGTACGACCTGGAGGAGCTGCCCGAGCACCTCATCGTGGTCGGCTCCGGCGTCACCGGCGCGGAGTTCGCCGGCGCCTACCGCTCGCTCGGCTCCGAGGTCACCCTCGTCTCGTCGCGCGACCGGATGATGCCGAACGAGGACGCCGACGCCGCCGAGGTCCTGGAGGAGGTCTACCGGCGCCGCGGGATGAACGTCATGGGACGGTCCCGCGCCGAGTCGGTCAAGCGCACCCCCGACGGCGTGGTCGTCACCCTGGAGGACGGCCGGACCGCCGAGGGCAGCCACTGCCTGATGACGGTCGGCATGATCCCCAACACCGCCGGGATCGGCCTGGAGGAGGCCGGGGTCACCCTCGACCGGGGCGGGTTCATCCAGGTGGACAAGGTCTCCCGCACCTCGGCGCCGGGCGTCTACGCGGCCGGCGACTGCACCGGGGTGCTGATGCTCGCCTCCGTCGCCGCGATGCAGGGCCGGATCGCCGTCTGGCACGCCCTCGGCGAGGCCGTGCAGCCGCTCCGCCTGGCCACCGTGGCCTCCAACATCTTCACCGACCCCGAGATCGCCGCGGTCGGCATCGCGCAGAAGGCGATCGAGTCCGGCGAGATCCAGGCCAACGTGGTCAAGCTCCCGCTGGCCACCAACGCCCGCGCGAAGATGCAGGGCTTCCACGACGGCTTCGTGAAGCTGTTCTGCCGCCCCAACACCGGCATCATCCTCGGCGGCGTCGTGGTCGCCCCGCGTGCCTCCGAGCTGATCCTGGCGGTCTCGGTCGCGGTGCAGCAGCGGCTCACCGTGGACCAGCTCGCGCACACCTTCGCGGTCTACCCCTCGCTGTCCGGGTCCGTCACCGAGGCGGCCCGCCGCCTGATGCAGCCGATGACCCCCAGCGGCATCTGACCTCGGGCCCTTCTCCGGCCCGCCTCAGCGGACGCGGCCGCGGAGCCGTCCCAGGGCGTTGCGGCCGTCCTGCACGGCCCGTGCCACGACGTGCAGGTCCTGCTCGCGCCTGGCCATGACCAGGGCGTTCTTGGCGGCCTCGTAGGCGTCCAGGGCGTGCCGCCAGTCCTGGTCGGCGGTCATCCCGCCGCGCCCGCTGATCTGGAACTCGTAGTCGAGCCGGTCGATCTCCTCACCGAGCCGGGTGATGTCCTCCTCCGCGCCGCGGCGCATGAGGGCGAACCGGGCGTTGCGCCGGGTCCGCCGCTGCGCGCTGACGCCCCAGGCCACCACGGTGACCGCCAGGCCCACCGCGCTGAGCACCACCATGACGAGCCCCACGGAGACCCCGCCGCGCTCGTCCGGCGCCGCGGCCGTGGACGGCTCGTCCTCCGGCGACTCCTGACCGCCCAGGGGGAGCGAGGTGGGGAAGGAGGTCGGCAGGCCGGCGAGGCCGGTGGGGGTGCCCTTGGCGCCCTTGAGGTCGGCGTCGTCGGCCATGGTGAAGGACGCCTGCTCGATCGTCGCCCCGGTGAAGTCCGCTCCGGCGAGCTCGGCCATGGTGAACTCGGCCTCGGTCAGGTCGGCGTCGACGAAGACGGCGTTGCGCAGGTTGGCCTGGGTCAGCGGGGCCTCGCGGAGCTTGGCCCGGGTGAAGTCGGCCTTGCGGGCCTTGAGCTGGCCGGGGGTGCTCTCGCTGAGGTCGGCGCCGACGAGCTTGGCGCTGGTGAACTCCACCTGGGTCAGCACGGCCCGGGTCAGCTTCGCCCCGGACAGGTCCGCGTAGGGGAACTCGGCCTGTCCGGCCTCGGCGTCGATGAGGATCGCGTCGCGCAGGTCGGCGCGGTCGCCCTTGACCTGGCCCAGGTCGGCCTCGGTCAGGTCCGCGCCGCGCAGGTCGGCGTACTTCAGCGTCGCCTGGGTGAGGTCGGCCTCCTTGAGCGAGGCGTCGCGCAGGATCGCCCCGGTCAGGTCCTTCTGCGTCAGCTCCTGGCCGTCCAGCTTGGCGCCGGTCAGGTCGGCGCAGCGCAGGCTGGCGGGGAGCTGGGCGCCCCGGGTGAAGTCCCGGCCGCGCAGGTTCGGGCCCTGACCGGGCCGGCACGGCCCGGCTGAGACGCGTGTTTGGTCCTGGGCGGATACGGCCTGGGCAGGTGAAATCACCAGCCCAGGCGCCGCGATGACCGCGGCGGTGAGGGCAAGGCAGAGAGAACGACGCATGGGAGCCTCCTTCGACGACAGCTCCGAGCGTGCCTACTGCCTGTTGCAGACCGCTGGACACCCGCTTGATCCGTTCAGAGAACCTCAGCGGTTCTCTTTCCCTGTTCCTGCTTCACAGACCCGTGCCCCCGGTCACCCAAGGGTCTTACCTGTCTCCACAGGCGTTTCACGTCTCCTCAGGGGGGAACTTCCGGGCGACGTCACACTGACTTGATCTTCTGCTCCGGTTTGGTTCTCACCGGTGCGATCAAGCACGGCTTATCATAACCGGTGAACACTGATCGATGCGGATGAAATCAGGAACGGCTCTCAACCCGGATACCCGCCTCAGCGAGGCACCCGGACCACCGCGTACCCTCCCGGGGGCAGCAGCAGGTTACCGGGAACCGCCTGCTCCCGGTCGCCGTGGTTGACGGAGAAAACCCAGTCGCCGCGCCGTACCGACTCGACGGGGGCTTCGGGGCCGAGGCCGAGCAGGCGGGCGTAGGCGGCGTCGTCCAGCCGGGTGGAGACGTAGACGGCCTGGCCGCGGCGGGTGACCGCGGGAGTGCCGTCCGGGTAGCGGGCCAGGGCCTCGGCCCCGGCCAGGTGGACGTGCTCGGTCCACAGCGTCGCGGTGGCGCCGTCGTCGAGCGTCACCGGGTCCGCGATCGGCAGGAACTCCTCGACCCGGACGCCGAGCAGGTCGCGCAGCGCCCCGGGGTAGCCGCCGGTCCGGATCCGGGCGTGCTCGTCGGCGATCCCGCTGAGGAAGGAGACCACCAGCGGCGGCCGCCGCCGGCGGCTTCCCGCACTGGCGCGTCACCCCGACGTGGCAGGCCGAACCCGAGCACGTCCGCGCCCGCGAGATCGCCCGCCAGCACCGCGAGGCCCACCTGCTGCGGGAAGCGTCCGAGGCCGCGCACGGCCAGGAGCATGTGTCCATCACCCCGCCGCTCCGCCCCGCCTACGCCGACATCGCGGCCTACACGGCCGACCTCGACGTACGGCACGCCCTCCACCACGCCGCCCAACACACGAATGCGCTCCGCCGCTTCACGTCCGCTGACGACCGGATCGTCTGCGTGTTCGGCGGCACCGACCCGGCCGCCGCCGCCGTAGCGTTCACCGCCGAAGCCATCACCATCGTCCCCGCCGGGTGGACCCTCAGCACCGAAGGAAGGTAACCCCCATGACCAGCCCCCGAAAGCCGACCCCCGGGCAGCGCCGCCTCCTGCAGCGCATCACCGCCGACACCGTCTACGTCTACCGTGACCCCGCCCGGCCCGGCTCCGGCATCACCCAGGCCACCCTGACCGCGGTCAGCTCCGCTGGATGGGTCGTCCTCGGCGACTACCAGCCGCTGAAGGGCCGCCCCCTGGCCCTCACCGACGCCGGCCGCGCCCTCCTCGACCCGGCGGAGGAGGGCCAGTGACCCGGCCGTACTACATTGACGACCCGCTCGTGGACCGGGCCGCGCACCGGCCCGGCATGGAGCTCGAGCCGGTCGCGTCCGCCCGCGCCGGCCGCGACCAGTACATCGGCACCTGCTCATGCGGGCAGATGCACCCCACCCTGCCGTGGGACGACTACGCCGTGCTCGAGGCGTTCGACTGGCACATGGGCGACGTACAGGAACAGGCCCACCGGGCGGCCCGCGCCGCCTGTCGGGAACGCAACGGCGGCCACCGGTGGGTGCTGGAGTGCGAGCCCGGCGAAGCGCCGTCCCTGCGCTGCGCGGACCCGGCGTGCTCGGACGCGACGGACGACCTGCCCGCCGACTGGGGCGACCTGCTGACCGGCGACCTCCTCGCATACGGCGTGCCCGTCCTGGTCGAGAACAGCCGGCACTACGCGCCCGTGGCCGTGAGCATCCCCGTCACGCTCGAGATCGAGCACGATGTCCGCCCCGCCGGACCCCACGGCCCGGCCGAAGTGCGTAGCGTGTTCATCCACCTCACCAACCGGCCCCAGGAGCAGCAGTGAGCCAGGAGAAGCAGGAGAAGACCGCCCGCGTCGACAAGAACCTGCGGATGCTGAACGCGGCCCGGCGCACCGCCCAGGCCCTCGGCGCCGACCCGAACGAGCCGTCCGACGTCGCCTACGAGCTGGACCAGCTCGTCGGGAAGGCGAACCTGACGACGGGGGAGCTGCTGGCGCTCGACGAGATCACCGAAAAGCTGCAGGCGGCCCCCAGTGAGTGACCACCTGCCCGAGACGACCCGGGCGGACAGCGCACCGCTGCCCGCCCGGGTGACGCCCGCCGACCCGCTCAAGAGCCCGTATCACGCCTACCTCGCGTCGCTGAACTCCGCCGAATCCAAGCGCGCCATGCGCGGCTGCCTCGACCGGATCGCCCGCCTGGCCGCCGGCCACGACCCCGCCGGGATCGACCCGGCCACCGGCAAGCCCGACCCGGCCGCCCTCGCCATCACCGGGCAGACGTTCCGCTGGGATCTGCTGCGCTACGAGCACACCATCCAAATCCGTGACCTCATCGCCCGACAGCCCTGGTCGCCCGCGCACCGCAACAAGCACCTGGTCGCCCTGCGGAAAGTCATCGGACAGGCCTGGCAGCTCGGCCTTATGTCGGCCGAGGAACGCGACCGCGCCGTACGGCTCGACCCGTTCACCGGCACCCGGCTGCCCGCCGGCGAGCACCTGCCGATCGAACGGGTCGGCGCGCTGCTCGCCGAGTGCGACGCCGACGCCGCCGGAGACGACGAGATCCTCCGCCGGGCGGGCCTGCGCGACGCCGCGGTCATCGAGACCCTGTACTCGTCCGGGGTACGGCGCGCGGAGCTCGCCGGGCTGGCCCTGGCCGACTACGACCCGGCAGGCCGCTCGCTGAAGGTGCGCGGCAAGCGCGACAAGCAGCGGCTCGTCTACATCACCACGAGTACGGTCGCCCGGATCGAGGCGTGGCTGACGGTCCGCGGCCGCGCCCCTGGCGGCCTGTTCTGCCCGTTCACCCCGCGCGGCGGCCACCTCCGCAAGGATGCTGACGACCGCCTGGCGCACATGGACGGGCAGACGGTCGGCGACATCCTCACCCTGCGCGGCAACCAAGCCGGGGTCGGGCCACAGGCCGCGCACAACTTCCGCCGCACATACGCCGGCGAACTCCTCGACGCTGGTGTGGACCTGGCCACTGCGCAGGCCCTCATGGGGCACGCCTCGCCGGTCACGACCGCCCGCTACGACCGGCGCCCGGAACGGCGCCGCCGCGAGGCCGTCGACCAGCTGCGCACACCACCCGCAGCGCCGCTTCCCGGCGTCGTCCGGAGGCGGGACAGGAAGGCCTCAGGACGGGAAGATGGAAACGGTTCGAGCGGCCGCCCGAACGGCTGAGAGGAGACCTCGCATGCCTCAACCTTCTGGACCGGCCAGACCACTTGACCCTGCGCTCAAGACCACAGCGGTGTGGCCTGCGCTCCTCAACCAGGCCGGGATCTGTGTCCGGTGGGCTGCCGTTGTCGATCCGGCCCGGCTCTCCGTGACCAGCGACTACGAGGCCGCCCAGGAGGAACTGGCCGCCGCGATGAAGGCGGGAGGGTGGGTCGAGATCCGGGAGGCCGTGGCCCGGTTCCAGGCAGCGGTGGACACCTCCACCGAGCCCGCCGACGAGCGGAGCGAGGACGAACTCGCTCTCATCAGCGCCGTGGTAAATCTGCGGACCCTGCTCCTAGAGTTCGGTTAACGCGCCTGACCTGCCGATACGACGTTAACAATCCGATGCTCTAGCTTCTTGCCCCCTACCGGAAAGGAAGGCGGAGCATCATGACGTTCCCCCCGCTCCGCTCGGGCATGCCGAGTGAGACCAGCAGGCCAGATCCTGGGTCTGGGGCTGGCCGCCACCGGCTCCTCGACGTCTGAGCCGCCGGTTCGTCTACATGCTTTGAGGAACGCAGCACCGGGCGGTCAGTCGCGCTAGCGTTTCCGAAGACGGCGTCGCAGAACTGTCGCCTCCTCGGGATGGCCGAGCCGGTCGATGAGATCGGCGAAGGTCTCGTACGCCGAGGAAGCCATGTCGGCGAACGGGTCCGGCCGCAGCCGAGCCAGTTCCTCGAAGACCTTGACCGCCTCGGAGAGCTCGCAGACGGCTCGATCGCAGTGATCGTCCAGATACAGGCACGCCGTGGCGTAGGACCACTGAAGCATCGCCAGCGGCAGCAGATGCTCATCCGGGTCCGTGGCGGCTCGCTGGCGGCGTAGTTCGATGGCCTGGTCGGCGTACAGCAGGACCATCCGGTACTTTTCGAGCTCTCCGCTGAGCTGTACCACGTTCTCGAGTAGCGGCGCCATCTCTACTTGGTCGGCATCCCGGTGAGTCAGCAGGTGAGAGTGCATGTTCTCCACTGCCGTCGTGGCGGCGGTCAGCGCCTCATCGGGACGATCCAGTGCGCTCAAGACGGCGCTGAGCCGATGGTGCGCGACGGCCGCGGAGCGCGCGTACCGGCGCGGATCGGCCTTGGCGAGGTCTGCGAAGCGCCGGGCGGCGTCCCGTGCCGGTGTCAGTGCTTCGGCGTGGCGGTTCAGCGTCAGGAGCGTTTCGGCGAGGTGGTAGCGCGATGCGGCGAGTTCCGGTTCGAACAGCCTCTCGTGAGCCGCCGCGAGAGCGGCGTAACGATCGTCCGTCTCCGCGGCCGCGTGGAGCGCCTCCCGGTACCGCCCGGCCCGGGACGACAGGGAGCGCAGGCTGTCGAACGCCTCGGCGAGCCCTAGGGCACAGGCGCCGGGCTGCGCCGTCTCGGCGCGGAGGTACACGGTCACCGCCTCCTCGATGGCCGCGACAGCCTGTTCGTGCTCGCCCAGTCCGGCCAGCCACCGGCCGTGATTGGCCAGCGAGTCACCCAGACCGGGCAGTGCTGACTCGTCGACCGCGACGAGCTGTCTGTGGATCTGTACCGCGAGGTCGCTCACCTTGACGGCGCGGGCGTGGTCACCGGTCTCGGCGAGCAGCAACGCGTAGTTGCTTACGGCTCCGCCGGCCTCATGGGCGCAGTCATGCCGGTCCGCCCTCAGCAGTTCCCCCCCGTAGTCGACGGCCTCCGCGGACAGGCGCAGCGCCTCGTCCAGCCGGCCCATGCCCCGCAGCAGCATGGCGTTGTTGTTGAGTGCCATGGCGAGCCGGGGCAGGTGTTCCGGTCGGGACCGGCCTTCGGCGAGTGGGCGGAGGAGTCCCACCGCCTCCTCCGCCGCGGCCAGTCCTTCGGCGTACCGGTGGCTCTGCAGGAGAGCTGCGGCCTGGTTATTCAGGGACATGGCCGTATCGGCCGCCCTGACCTCGCCGGTGGCGCCGGTGTGCTCGCGCCACAACCGCAGCGCTTCGCTCAAGTACGACGCGCCGTCGGCCAGCCCCAGCGCGTCGCGAACGTTGCCCAGGTTCTCCAGCGCCGTCGCAAGGTTGTTCCGGTAGGCGGCCGGGCTTGTGGCGGCCAACCGTCGATAAGCAGTCACCGCGAGCTCGGCCGGCTCCAGGGCGTCGCGGGGACGTCCGAGCCCGACCATGAGGGCGGCCGTATTCGCGTAGAGTCCGGCGAGTTGCGGTAGCACGTCGTCGTCGTCGGCGGCGGCGGCGTCGAGACCGCGGGTCACCGACAGGGCTTCGGCGGCGCTTGCGAGTGCCGGCTCCCGCTGCGCCGTTTCCAGCAGAAGTTTTCCGACGGTCAGCAGCGAGTCGGTCAGCCGTACCAGGTGTGTCGGGTGGTCGCTGTCCATTTCGCGTCGTATCTCCACCGCCTCGTTCGCGTACGACACGGCGTCGGCGTGGCGGCCGGCGTTTGCCAGCAGGCGCGCGCAGTGGGTGAGCTGGTCGGCCAGATCCGGCCGGTGAGCGGCGGGATCCCGCTGTGCTCGGACCTTGAGGGTGAACAGGGACATGAGGGCGGGCACCAACGCGTCACTCGAACGGCCGGCGCGAGCCAGAACACGGCTGATCAGGTGTTCGCGATCCCAGGGGTTGTAGAAGATCTCTTCCGTCGCCCCGCTCCCGGCTGCCGCCAGTCGGCCATGTAACGCCATCGCCTCCTCCACCGCGGCCAATGCCTGTTCCGGCCGGTCCAGGACCTCGAGCACCTGCCCGAAGCCGTACAGCGCCTTCACCAACGCGGAGCCGCTCCGCCGCTCGCCGGTGCCGACCAGGGAGCGAACGAGGTCCACGGACTCCTCGGCCAGCGCGAGCGCATGGTCTCCGCGCCCGGAGCCGACCAGGCTGATCGCGAGCAGCCCCAACGACTCGGAGAGGGCGACGCCATGCGCCACCGGGTCGGCAGCGGCGAGTTGCCGGTATATCGCCTGCGCCTGCTCGGCCGCGACGACGGCCTCGGTCCAGCGACCGGCGCACCCCAGACGCCCTGCCAGGACGGTGAACCACTGCGCCCGCTCCGCGGGGTCATGGATCCGGGACAGCCGGTGCTCCGAGATCGCCATGCACAGGATCGCGGCCGCGACGTCGAAGTCCGGGTGCGATCCGGCGGGCAGGATCGCGTAGACGCCTTCCAGAGTCACGACTTCGATGCCGGGCAGCTCCACGAGGTGGCTCAGGGCGGTGCCTCCGGCGTGCAGGGCTAGGTGGGGAGCGGCCGCCAGCAGCGAGGACAGCTTCTCCGCCAGGTGCGGCCAGCGGCGGGCGGCCTCGATCATGGTGCTCACCCCGTGCCGGGTCCACACCGCCGCGCCGTTGTCCTGCCCGGACCGATCGCCCGTGCCGCCGGGCGGGGTCAGCAGGCGTGCGGGCGCCTTCCCCGCCCACGGATCGGCCGCGAAACCGCAGGAATGGCCGGGAGTGAGCAGGGCGATGAAGTCCTCACCCAGCAGGTCGGGATACAACGGCTCCAAGCACGTGACCGTCCGCTGGTCGCTCGATGTGGTCTCGTGCCCCCGCGCCGGACCGGAGGGCGGATAGCACAGAGCGTGGTCTTTCAGCAGTTTCCCGGGATGCTCCCGGGATTCGACCCCGGCCGCTTCCACCGCGGCCAGGGCGTCGTCGTAGCCGAGCCGGCCGGTGACGGTGGCGGTGTAGACGAGCTGTCCCATCACGTCCGGCGAGGTGTTCACGGGGGCCTCGTGCGCGGCTCTGGACATCGCCGTCCACAGATTCCGTTCGCGGTTCAGCAGATAGATCGAGGCCTCCACCGGATCGGCCGGCGCGGTGACGCCCTCCTGACGGGCCAGCACCGCGGCCAGCGCGGCCATGTGCACGCTCAGCACCAGCTCATAACCCTCATGGCGGTCCAGCGCCGGCGGCACGGGCGCTTCCCTGCCCTCGGATGATCCCAGCAGATCGGCGAACCGCTCCCGGGCAGCGGTGAACAGCTCGCGCCGGGACGACGCCGCCTCCTGCTCCAGCGGCGGCAGCTCATACGCGGTAGGGGTCACGCGCAGATCGTGTTGGATGCGGTAGTCCAGACCCTGCCACCAGGTGCCGACCGGACGGGCCAGCAGCAGCACCCGCACCGGCAGCCGCCCGGGAAGACAGGTGTCGCCCAGCAGGGTGAGCAGGTCGGTGGTGTCCCAGCGTTCGGCATAGTCCACCACCACCGCGATCCCGGCGGCGTCTTCGAAGTCGGGCACCTCGAAGGCGTCGGGCGCCGATCGGTCATCGCGGTGGTGTGCGGCCAGCACCGCCCAGCCCTCGTGCTGCCACTGGCCAGCCAGGTGCCCGGCCAGCCTGGTCTTGCCCTGGCCGCCTGGCCCGTGTACCAGGCGGACCGCCATGCCCTCCGTGGTCTGATCCCGCCATGCCCGCAGCTCGGCCTGCGTACGGGGCCGGTCGACGAAGTCGATCGAGGCGTTGGCCGCGAGCAGTAACTCGCTAGGTTTGGATTCCACCCGGGCAGGCTCCTGTGCCTGCCCGGGAGCGGGCCCCCACCGGTACGGTTCCGAGCCCCCGTAAAAGATCACATCCCCGGCCGCTTGGATGATGCGAGCCAGCCCTGTGGCCGTCGCGTGCTGGCTCACATCCTGTGGCCTGGGTACCGGGTTCATTGCTTGTTGATGTCGCGGACGGCCTGGTTGATCTCGCCGTTCCCGCTGGCCTCGGCCCACTGCTGCATGCTGCGCGCCACATCACCGCCGGCGACAGGGCTGCTGTCGGTTCCGTCGTTGCCCGTCATGGGCCGCTGCACCGGCCCCTGGTTGATGTCGCGTCCGGCCTGGTTCACTCGGCCACCGCCGGTTCTGGCCCGTTGCCGCATGCCGCCGCTACCGCTTCGCTGGTCGGCGAACAGTCCGTACGCCGTCGCACCCAGCCCGGCCAGTCCCACGAACAACGCCAGCACGCTGGCCAGCTTGTCCGCCTCGTCCAGCCCCACTCTCGCAAGGTGGACGCCCAGCCCGGCCAAGGCCATCACCGCAACCACGGCCCCGCTCCATACCAGCCCATGTGCGCGCATACCAGCATCATTGATCAACCGGTAAGATCGCGCAACGTGATTGCGTGATAACTCTCTAGGAGCCTCCCGTGACGTCCGGCTACGACGAAGAGCGGCTCGCCCGCCTCGCCCAGATGGCTCAGTCCCCGGAGATCCAGGCCATCGTCAACTCGTGGGGGCCGTTCAGTTCCGAGGAGCTCGCGATGATCCGCCGGGTCTTCGGCAGGAGACCTTCCCTACCAGAACGGTCTCTGCCCCCAGAAGGATGACGTCTCTCCCCAACCGCTGGATCGACAAGCACGAGCTGGCCCAGTACCTCAGCCTCGGCGACTCCGTATCCGGCATCAATCGCAAGGCCGCCTCTGGCGAGTGGCCATCCCGGCTCGTTCTCGGACAGCTGCGGTTTTCTCCCGAGGACGTCGCTGCGATCGAGGAGCTGCTGATCCATCCGGCCATCCGCCGCCGACGGGAGGCCCACCCCCCGCCGCCCGCGAAGAAGCGGCCCTCGGGGTTCGCGGATTTGACCGACCGGCCAATACGCATGCGCCGGGGCGCCGCCCCCTACGGGCAGCGCCGGTAGATCAGGCGGTGGCGCCGCGGCCGTGGACGTCGATCGGTGGCGGCAGCGTCCGAACCCGCTCGCGCAGGTCTCGCACGCTCCCGGTGTCCGTCCCCTCCAGCGCGGCGGAAAGCGCCGTCAGCCGGGCTCGAGCGCAGCCGATCCGCCGGAACCCGCTCCAGCACGCTTAGGGCCCGCGCAGCGGCGTCCCCTGGCTGGCCGGTCGCCTCCGTCTGCGCGAGCACCAGCGTCGCCGCGGCCCAGCCCGGCGTGTCCGGCACGCACACCCCCGCCGAGGCCTCCGCCCGCGCG
>NZ_CDRNDK010000082.1:0-18610 GCF_977012225.1 Planomonospora algeriensis
GGGTGTCCCGCTCGGGCTACTACGAGTGGCGTCAGCGGCCGGCCTCGGCCACCGCGCAACGCCGCGCACTGCTGGCCGCTCTGGTCGCCGAGATCTTCCACGACGCGCACGAGACCTACGGATATCGGCGGGTGCACGCGGAGCTGCTGCGGCGCGGCGAGTCCTGCTCGGCCGAGCTGGTGCGGGCGCTGATGCGCGAGCAGGGCCTGGTCCCGGCCCAGGTGCGGGCGTTTCGGCCGACCACCACCGCCCAGGGCGCCTTTCGCGGCATTCCTGACCTGGTCGGGCGCGACTTCACCGCCACGCGGCCGGGACTCAAGCTGGTCGGCGACATCACCTACATCCCTACCTGGGAGGGGTTCCTCTATCTGGCCACCGTGATCGACTGCCACAGCAAGGCGGTCCTGGGCTGGGCGATGGCCGGGCACTACCGCACCGAGCTGATCAAAGACGCGATGCGGATGGCGGCCGGTAGCGGCCTGCTCCAGCCGGGTGCCGTCTTCCACTCCGACCGCGGCTCGAACCTTGGGTTCAAGGGGTCGTCGCAACACTGCCTTCTTGGATCAACAATAACTGCTCGTTCAGAGGGCGTTTTGATAGGCTGTGTAGTCATAGGTCGTGTTTGTCGAAGGGAAGAAATGGATTGCTTGTGATACATCTCCCGCTTTGTGTATCACCCTCCTGGTGGGCCGGTGTCCGTCTCATGAGACGAACCACCCCGGATTCCGTCTGGCGTGGACATGTCCTGGACGCGCCGCATTTCGGAGGTTGCACAGCAGCGCGGAAGGAGTGGCATAGAGGTCGGGCATGAACCCCCGACGCGCCTACCCTTCCGACATCTTCGACGCCCGATGGGTCCTGACCGAACCCATCCTCACCGCCTGGCGGCAGGCGCGGCTCGACCGGCGGCACACCGGGGCGCCCGCTCCCACCGACCTGCGCGACATCTTCAACACGATCTTGTATCTGAACCGGACCGGCATCGCCTGGGCCTGCCTCCCGCACGACTTCCCGCCCCACGGCACCGTCTACTCCTACTACGCCGCCAAGAAGATCGTCGGCCGCAAGCGCAGCGTCGCGACGGACGCGCTCGGCCTGCTCCTGGCGGTGACCGTCTGTGCCGCGTCCGTCTCGGAGAACCAGGCCGGCATCCAGGTCCTGGACCAGGCAAAGGCCGACCACCCGACACTTGCTCTGACCTGGGTCGACATCGGATTCAAGAAGCAGTTCGCCGACCATGCCGCCACCTTGGGCGTCCACACCCGGGTAGTTCACCGAGACCCCGGCACCCGCGGCTTCCACGTTCTTCCGCGACGATGGGTGATCGAGCGCACGTTCGGGTGGCTCATGCTCCACCGCCGCCTCGCCCGCGACTACGAGACCCTGCCGGTCAGCTCCGAAGCCATGATCCACATCGCGATGATCGACAACACTAGCAAACGCATCACGGGCGAAAACACTCCAACCTGGCGAGGGACGTACTAAGACAAACAGGTGCAAACCAAATGCCCTCTGATCTCGGGCTCGGTGTACGCCAAGGTCTGGAAGGAGGCGCGGACCTACGCGTTCACGCCCGAGCAGGTCGCCTCACCGCTGGCGGCCCGGCCGTACGACCTGCGGCACGCGGCGGTGTCACTGTTGGCTGAACGCCGGGGTGCACGCCCCGGAGGCGGTCGAACGTGCCGGACACGGGGTGGACGTGATGCTCAAGGTCTACGCCAAGTGCATCGACGGCCAACGCGACGTGGCCAACCAACGCACCCTCGACGCGCTCGCCGTATGAAGATCACCAAAAGCGCCACCAGGACCCCAAGATCCCTCGGGGTCCTTCGGCGTTCCGGCCCCCGAATCGTTCCGCGAGACTCCGAAATCCCCGGCACCACCTGGGAAAACGGAGCCGTGGGCATTCCGCGTATGTTCCGCGACGGGTGGTATGCGGCTGCATCCGGCTGCCTGCGGTGGCAGGGGAGGGGAGGAGCGATCACATGCAAAAGACCAGGTCGGATACCAAATGACCTGGTCTAGGTTGCGCGCCCTGCAGGATTCGAACCTGCGACCGTCGGATTAGAAGTCCGGCGCCGTGTGGGATCGTGAGGCGCGGAAGAGAGCGAGGGTCTGGGGGAGTTGCGAATGGACGGGGTCGGGCAGTGCGTCCGGGGCGAACCAGCCGAGCTCGTCGAACTTGTGCGGTTCCCCGATCACGACGGCCGCGGGGTCGACGCGGACCGCGAAGACGACCGCGACCCAATGGGAGGGCGGCTCCCGCCGGACGACGTTGCGGACCCCGATCTGCTCCAGCTCCAGCACGTCGGCGGAGTACTCCTCGCGGACCTCGCGGGCGATGGCCGCCTCGAACGACTCGCCGTACTCCAGCGCGCCCGCTCCGCAGTCCCAGGCACCGGGCTCGTCCCGCGCACCCTGGCCCCGACGGGCCAGCAGGATCCGGCCGCGGCCGTCATGGCAGACGAACACGCAGGAGACGGAGGGCTCCGGAGGCCGACCGGCGGTGCGAGCCCTTCCGGACGCGGTGCCTTCGGACGCGGTGCTTGCGGACGCGGTGCTTCCTGAGATGGGACGGGCGGTGTCCGCGGGCCCGTGCGAGGGTGGGATGAGGGCTCCCGTGGCGAGACCGCGGGCGATCGCGCTCGCCGCCAGGTCGCCGTTGAGAACGAGCCGCCGCAGCTCCGCCTCGAACGCGAAGATCCGGCGGAAGAGGTCTCCGTAGCGGCGCTGCTCGTCCGAGGCCAGGCGCGGCACCTGGGCCCGGCGCGGGTCGAAGCGGGTCGCACCCGACTGCGTGCCGGACACCGAGGCGGCGGGCAGGGTCCGCAGGAACCCCGCCAGGAAGAACGGGTCGAGCCGACCGGGATCCGGGCGGAGGAGGGTGAGCCGCGGGCCGAGGAGCAAGCCTGATTCCTCGACCACCCGGACCGCCAGGCCGCCGCCCCGGGCGGCGACCACCACGTCTCCCGGTTCGATCCTGGTCCGGTCCGCGGGCTGCGTGAGCGCCTCGGCCCGGCCGCCGTCGAACACCTGCTGGTCGGTCAGGACGAGGTCCCCGGAACCGTCGATCTCGAAGCGCCCGGCCTGGTGCAGCGAGAGCGCTCCGATCCGCTCCAGCTCCGACAGCGCGACGGCCGGCATCTCCCGGCCCGGTCCGGGAACGGCCTCGGGGACCAGCGCGGCGAGCCGCTCGAGCTGCGCGGCGAGGCGCTCGCGGAAGGCGAGGTAGCCCTCCGCCGATACCTGGTCGGCCGCTCCCAGATGGCGGGAGGGAGTGACGTCGACGTCCTCGTCGATCAGGTCGATGATCGGCACCGTACGGCTCCGGCCGGGACGATCGAGATCGGCCTCCGGGTCCGTCCGGAACGCATACCACAGGTCGGCGACCGCTCCGAAGCTCCCCGGATCGGCCTCGGCCATCAGCACGCGCGACGGGGTGCGGCCCTCTCCCGCGGGCCTGCGCAGCACCCAGACGTGCACGGGCAGCCCGGTTCCGGTGGCCATCCTCGGAGGCAGGCCGATCACCGCCTGGAGCGCGCCGCGCCGCAGCAGGTTGCTGCGGATACGGCGGCCGGAGCGGCGGGCGGCGGCGATCGCGGGCATCAGCAGCACCGCTACGCCACCGGGCTCCAGGTGGGCGAGCGCGTGCTGGACCCAGGCGAGTTCGGACTCCGTCTTGGGAGGCAGGCCGTACTCCCAGCGTGGGTCGCCCGTCAGCTCGTCGTATCCCCAGTTGCGTTCGTTGAACGGCGGATGGCACACGACGGCGTCGACGGTCACGCCGGACCAGGCGTCCTGCCGGAGGGAGTCGCCCGCGCCGACCTCGCCGTCCGCTCCGGTCAGGGCCAGTCGCGACTGCGCCAGCCTGGCGAGGGAGGCGTCGCTCTCCTGACCGTAGGCGCGTTCGGCTCCGGACGTCTCCGACGCCCCGGACGTTCCCGGCACCCCGGAGGCCTCCGCGGACCGGGATCCCCCCGGCGATCTGCACACCGCGGCCAGGAGGACGCCGAGGCCGCAGGCCGGGTCGAGGACCGATCGCAGGCCCGGCCCGGCCAGCCCGGCCATGAACTCCGCGACCTCGGCCGGGGTCTCGACCAGGCGCCGGGAGTGCACGTCGGCGTAGCGGTCGAGGAGGAAGCGGACGGCATGGCCGGGGCCCTGCTCCGCGGCGTACCGCTCGATGAGTCTCCACGCGACGGTCGGGACGAGACGAGCCTTCCCCTCGCCGCGCAGGATCTCCGTGACCTCCGCGACGGCCTCGCCGAGCCGGAGGTCGTCGACGGCGGTCCGGATCTGCTGCCAGGCGCGCTCGCGCAGCGGCAGCTCCTGGACCTTGCCTTGCGCGAGCAACCACGCTTCGACGGCCTGGAGGGAGAAGGCCGGGCTGCTCGCCGTACCCCCCACGGGTTCGGGGAAATCCTCGTGCCGGCGCCGCCAGTTGCTCACGGCCGCGCGGCCGACGCCTGCCATCCGTGCGATGTCGGCCGCGGTGACGGTCGCCTCATCGCCTGGCATCGCCGACCTCCATCATCTCGTCCCGGCACGCTGCATGTGCGGACGCCAACGTATCCCACAACGTGAAACCTGGTCGATCTGCACCGAGGGGCCGGTGTATCGCGTTCACGCGGATACGGTCAGGAAAACGGGTCCGCGTCAGGGCGCCGGGCAGGGGTCTCCGTCGGCGGGCCGGTCGGCGGCGGCCTGCCGGAGGGCAGCGTCCGGGCCGTCGTGGATCTCGAAGGCCTTGCGCAGACCGGTGATCGACAGCACCCGGGACAGGACGCCGTGCACGCCGCTGAGCATCAGCCGGACGTCTGCGGCCTCGCTGCGTTGCAGCGCGTCGACCAGTTCGCTGAGGCCGACCGAGTCGCAGAAGGCGACCTCGGAGAGGTCCACGATGAGGACCGCCGTCCCAGGCGTGGCCCAGATGTGGCCCAGGTGCTCGCGCAGCACCGGCGCGGAGCGGTAGTCGAGCTCTCCGGAGGCGTGGACGACGATCACATCTCCGCACGTTTCGGACGAGAGGGTGAACGCCGAGCCGCGGTCAGGCTCGAACAGCATGGTCGTCTCCTCACGCCTGCGGGTTCAGGGCAGGTCGCCACTCTTTCTACCAGTGCGGGGAGCGTCGCGTGGCGGAGGGGTGGCGACACGTGCGGACACTCCCGTGCCCCGGTACCGGGCCCGGACGATCGTCCGGGCCGAGACCACCGCGAGTGTTGCCCGTTTGTGATCGATAACGCACAATAAGCGGCAAAAATGAGCATGCCGATACGTTCATTGAACGCTGCTGGCTGGTATAGACCAGTACGGTGGCCTGAGGGCCGGTGTTGCGAAACCGATATCGGCCGGTATGGACCGGAAGATGCTCGCCGCCTAACGTGGTCCGCATCGTGAAGGCCTCGATGCCGGACCGGCCTGCGGGCCCGGGCCGGTTCGGGCCGGAAAAGCGGTGCGCCGAGGTGCTCCTCGGTATCCCCCACTGGTACGGACCAGCTCGGGCCGTACGACGACCAAGGTGGTAAGCACGTGAACAAGAGGCTCGTTGGCGCGGTCACGCTCGGCCTGGCCGCCGCACTGGTAATGACCGCCTGCGGCTCCGAGGACCCCGCGGCGGGCGGGGACAAGGCCGCCGGCGGCGAGGTGACGCTGAAGCTGGTCGCCGCCGACTACGGCGACGGACCCACCGCCGAGAACAGCGGGGAGAAGTTCTGGAAGGGCGTCGTCGACGAGTTCCAGGCGGCCAACCCCGGCATCAAGGTCGACGTCCAGGTGATCAACTGGAACGACATCGACAAGCAGGTCGCCACCATGGTCCAGAACGGCCAGGTGCCCGACATCCTGCAGACCGGCGACTACTCGGGCTTCGTCAAGGACGGGCTGCTCTACAAGACCGACGAGGTCCTCTCGCCGAACACCTCCGCCGACATGCTGGAGAAGTTCGCCGACTTCGGCAAGGTCGAGGGCGTCGGCTACGGCATCCCGTTCGTCTCCTCCGCCCGCGCCCTGTTCTACAACAAGGACCTGTTCGACAAGGCCGGCATCGCCGAGGCGCCCAAGACCTGGGACGAGCTCAAGGCCGCCGCCGAGAAGCTGAAGGCCTCCGGCGTCTCCCAGCCGTTCGGCCTGCCGCTGGGCAACGAGGAGGCCCAGGCCGAGTCGTTCCTGTGGTTCATGGGCAACGGCGGCGGCTACAAGGACGCCTCCGGCGCCTGGACGATCGACTCCCCGGCCAACGTCGAGGCCTTCGAGTACCTCAAGGGCATGGTCAAGGCGGGCCTGACCACCCCCAACCCCGGCACCAAGAACCGCAAGGACGTCTGGGCGGACTTCGCCGCGGGCAAGGTCGGCATGGTCAACGGCGGGCCCATGTCGATCCCGATCTTCGAGAAGGGCGGCCTGACCAACTTCGGCGTCGCCCCCATCGCGGGCAAGACCGGCCCGCTCGACACCACGCTCGGCGTCGAGGACTGGATCATGGCCTTCAACAAGAACGGCCGCAAGGAAGAGATCAAGAAGTTCTTCGACTTCTTCTACGGCGGCACCGCGGCCCAGAAGATCAGCGACACCTACAAGCTGCTCCCGGTGACCAAGTCCGGCATCGAGAAGCTGTCGTCGGACGAGAAGCTCAAGCCGTTCCTGGACGCGCTGCCCAACGCGACCTTCTACCCCTTCCAGGACCCGAAGTGGTCCGAGGTGAACACCCAGATCAAGCAGACCATCGGCAGCGCGATCGACGGTGACCCGAAGGCGGTCCTCGGGGCGATCCAGAAGACCGCCACCGCGAACTAGCCCCTCGCGGCACTCCGACTCCGATCACCGGTGACCGGATGCGGCGGGCGCCCTCCTCGCGCGCCCGCCGCATCCGGCGCCATATTCGAAAGCAGGACGCATGCAGCAGACATTCACCCCGGGCAGGGTGGTGCGCGCGCTGGCCCCGCTGGCCTGGATCGGCCCGGCGGTGGCATTGATCGCCGTCGTCGTCGTCTGGCCGGTCGTGGTGATGGTCCAGTCGTCGTTCCTGAAGATCAGCAGGTTCGGCGTGGTTCAGGGCTCGAACGGGTTCGACAACTACACCAAGCTGTTCGCCGAACCCGACTTCGGCGGGGTGATGGCCAGGAGCCTGCTGTGGGTGGTCGCCGTGGTGGTCCTCACCGTGACGCTCTCCCTGGGGCTGGCGCAGCTGTTCAACCAGCGCTTCCCGGGCCGCCGGTTCGCCCGCTGGGCGCTGATCGCGCCGTGGGCGGCCTCGGTCCTGATGACGGCGATCATCTTCAAGTGGATGCTCGATCCCGAGGTCGGCCTGATCAACATGATCCGGCGGAACCTCGGCCTGCTGGACGCGCTCGGCGGCGCCGACGCCGACCCGCTCGGCAACGCGGCGACCGCGATGCCGTGGCTCGTCTTCGTCGCGGTGTTCGTCTCCCTGCCGTTCACCACCTACGCGCTGCTCGCGGGACTGTCGGCGATCCCCTCCGACGTCTACGAGGCCGCCAGGATGGACGGCGCATCCAGGTTCCGGACGTACTGGTCGATCACGCTGCCGCTGCTGCGGCCGGCCCTGGTCGTGGCGACGCTCATCAACGTGATGAACGTCTTCAACAGCTTCCCGATCATCTGGGCCATGACCCACGGCCAGCCCGGCTACTCCACCGCCACCTCGACCATCTTCATGTACATCCTCAAGGGCTCCGACATCGGCGAGTCGGCGGCCATGTCCGTCGTCAACTTCGGAATGGTGATCGTGCTGACGATCGTCTTCCTCAAGGTCAGCAAGTGGAGGACGGAGGTCTCATGACCGAACATCGTGAGGTCGTCGGTGGGCGCTGCCCCCGGGGCATGGGGCCGACGAAGGAGGGCTCATGACCCTCACCGAGAGCGCTCCCGCGGCACCGGCGCGCAGGCCGGCGGCGGCCCCGGCCCCCGCGCGGGCCCGCAGGCTCCCGTCCGTCAAGACCGTGATCATCGCGGCGAGCGCCTACCTCGTCGCGTTCGTCTTCCTCTTCCCCTATCTGGTGATGATCCTCACCGCGCTCCGGCCGCAGGAGGAACTGCGCGACGCGACCTTCCTGCCGACGACGTTCGCGTGGTCGAACTTCACGAACTTCTGGACCGGCGGGCTGGCGCAGAACCTGGGCGTCACCCTGCAGGTGGCGGCAGGGTCGACCGTCCTGGTGCTGCTGGTGGCGCTGCCCGCGGCGTACTACACGGCCCGGCACGAGTTCCGGGGCCGGACGGCGTTCCTGATCCTGGTGCTGATCACGCAGATGTTCCAGCCCACCGCCATGCTGGTCGGCATCTACCGCGAGTTCTTCCAGTTCGGGCTGGTGGACACGGTGTGGTCGCTGATCCTGGTCAACGGGGGCTTCAACCTGGCGTTCGCGGTGTGGATCCTCAACGCCTACTTCTCCTCCATCCCGCGTGAGCTGGAGGAGGCCGCCTTCATCGACGGCAACGGCCGGTTCGGCGCGCTGTTCCGGGTCACGCTGCCGCTGGCGATGCCCGGTGTGGTGACCGCGTTGATCTTCACTTTCATCGCGGCCTGGAACGAGTTCGTCGTGGCGCTGACGCTCACCACGACCCCGTCCAACCAGCCCCTGACGGTGGCGCTGAACTCCTTCATCGGGCAGTACCAGGTGGACTGGCAGAACCTGTTCGCGGGCTCGGTGATCGCCACCATCCCGGTGATCATCCTGTTCGCGCTCATCGAGAGGAAGGTCGTCGGCGGCCTGACCGCGGGTTCGATCAAGTGACCGGAGTGATCCGCCGGGTGAGAAATGGTGGAATTTAGTACCTCATACCGCAACATGGTTGATTCTGGACCGGTACATTCCGGGTGTGGGACGGACCGGAAAGCACGCGAGGCCGCGTGCCGGGCCGTCCCCGCCGACCGGGCACGCCGGTGGCGCCGCAGGGCGCCGGCCGGTCCGGGAGGCGGGTGACCCAGCGGGAGGTGGGAAGTGGCCACGCAGGACGGTCCGACGGTGACCTCGGGGGACATCGCCAGGCTCGCCGGGGTCGGCCGGGCCGCGGTGAGCAACTGGCGCCGCCGTTTCGGGGACTTCCCGGGGCCGGTCGGCGGCACCGCGTCCAGCCCGCTGTTCTCCCTGGCGGAGGTCGAGGCCTGGCTGCGAGCGCAGGGCAAGCTGGAGGAGCTCCCCGAGGACGAACTGCTCTGGCAGCGGGTGCGCAACTCGGCCGACGACCTGCGGCTGCTCTCCCTCGTCAGCCGGCTCGCGGCGGCCGTCGCCCACCGCAGGCTCAGGACGCTCCTGCAGGCCGGGGACGCCGAGGTCGCCGACGCGCTGCCCGATCTGGTCGTGGGCGACGAGGACGTCCCGCTGATCCGCGCCGCAGCCGCGCTCGCCGAGGTCCGCGGGCCCGAGGAGACCGTGGAGTTCCTCTACACCCGCTACACCCAGGCCCACGCGCGCCGCGTCCAGACGGTCTCCCCGGAGGTCGCCGGCCTCATGGCGGCGTTCGTCGAGCCCCGCGCCGCCGAGGTGTTCGATCCGTCCTGCGGGCACGGGGGACTCCTGATCGCCGCCGGCGACCCCGGCTCGGTCCGGGCGGTGGGCCAGGAACGCGACGGCGACGTGGCCCGGCTGGCGGGCGCCCGGCTGGCGGTGCGCGGCATCGCCGCCGAGATCAGGCGGGGCGACGCCCTGACCCGCGACGCCTTCCCGCGGCTGCAGGCCGACGCCGTGCTGTGCAGCCCGCCCTTCAGCGAGCGCGGCTGGGGATACGAGGAACTGGCGGACGACCCGCGCTGGCAGTACGGCCTGCCTCCGCGCGGGGAGTCCGAGCTGGCCTGGGTCCAGCACTGCCTGGCCCACGCCCGGCCGGGCGGACAGGTCATCGTCCTGATGCCGCCCGCCGCCGCGAACCGCAGATCCGGCCGCCGGATCCGCTCCCGGTTCATCCGGACGGGCGCGCTGCGCGCGATCGTGGCCCTGCCGCCGGGGTCGGCCCCCCAGTCCGCGATGCCGCCCCACCTGTGGCTGCTCCGCCGGCCGGACGACGGCGATCCGATCCCGACGCACGTGCTGATGATCGACGCCACCCGGTCGAAGGACGCGGCGGTGCCGGCCTGGCGGTCCTTCGTGCAGGACCCGCGGCATGAGACGGCCGGCAGCCGCGCCGTTCCGGTCATCGACTTGCTCGACGAGGACGTCGACCTCACCCCGGCCCGCCACCTGGCCCGCCCCGCCGCGGACGCCGGCGGTGTCGCCAGGACCGCGGAGGAGCTGCTGGCGGCCGTCACCGAGCTGACCCGTCTGCTGCCCTCGGTCACCGAGACGCCGCGCAGCCCGCTTGCGGCGGTCCCGCTGAGCGAGCTGGCGAGGACGGGCGCGCTGAGCGTCGTCCAGACGCCGGGGCGGATGGAGACCGGCCGGGGCGAGCTGGCACTGCTGACCGCCGAGGACCTGATCCTGGGACGGGCAGCCACGGGCAGGGGAGCGGACGGGCCCGATCTGGTGGTCGCCGGACCCGGCGACGTCGTCGTCCCCGTCACGGGACGCACCCCGGCCGCCGCGGTGGTCGAGGAGGAGACCGCTCTCGGCCCCCACCTGCTCCTCATCCGGCCGGACCCCGGCTCCTTCGATCCCCACTTCGTCGCCGGGTTCCTGCGCGCCTCGACCGCCCGGGCGGCCGGCTCGGCCCCGTCCGCCTCCCGCCCGGACGCGAGGCGGATGCGGCTGCCCCGGCTGCCCCTCGCCGAGCAGCGGCGCTACGGGCAGGTCTTCCGCGAGCTGGACCTCTTCGCCGACGCGCTCCGCCGTACCGGCGAGACGGGCGAGCTGCTCCGCGGGCTCGTCCTGGACGGCCTGGTCGGCGGCGACCTGCGGCCGGGCCCGCGCGGCTGACTACGATAGGGGCGTGATCATCGAAGAACGGCCCCTGGCGGACGAGGGCCTGTCCGCGCTGGTCGCCGCGGCCTTCGCGGAACTGGTCGTCAAGTACGGCCCCGAGGGCCGGTCCGGAGTGCACCCGCGGGCGCGCTTCCTCGTTGCGGTGAGCGGGGACCGGGCCGTCGGCTGCGGCGCGGTGCAGCCGGTGGACGAGGCGACCGGCGAGGTCAAGCGGATGTACGTCGCCCCCGGCCACCGCAGGCGCGGCGTCGCCCGCTCGCTGCTGGAGGCGCTGGAGGACCTGGCCCGGTCGCAAGGCCACACGGTGCTCCGCCTGGCGACCGGGCACCTGCAGCCGGAGGCCCTCGCGCTCTACCGGAGCTGCGGCTACCGGCCGATCCCGCCCTACGGCAAGTACGTCGAGGTGCCCACCACGTACTGCCTGGCCAAGCGGCTGTGACCGCCGCCGGGCAGGGGCCGGCGGACCGGACGGCTCAGCCCGGGCCGGTGGCGGCGGCGGTGTAGCGGTCCTCGACGAGCTCCCGCACGCGCCTCCTGGCCTCGGCCGGGGAGTCGCCGGGTTCCCGCTCGACCTCGGCCACCTCCGCGGCCAGCTCCTCGTCCTTGACCTGCTCGGCGATCCATTTCGAGTAGTCGCCCCGGCGCAGATGGTGGTTCCAGGTGTCGTCGTCGACGCCGTCGGCGAGCCGGCAGAACACGGCGAGGTTCTCGGCGCGCAGGTTCAGTGCCCCGTGCGGGCCCCGGAAGTAGAAGCTCTTGGCCTCCCCGAGGTCCCCGATCGCGTACTTGCGGCGGTGCCTCTGGCGTTCCTGCCGGGGCGGGATCAGCTCCACCCGGAGCGGATCGGCCGGCGGCTGCCAGAGCAGCAGGCGGCCCGTCGGCAGGTCGGGGAAGTCCTCCGGAGGCAGGATCTGACCGGTGGCGGCGGCGAAGGTGCCGAGCGCGTCGCCGGGGGACTCGCCCACCGCGGCGATCGCGTTCAGGGTCTGCAGCACCGGTCCGCTGACCGCCGCCGGATGCACGGTGACCATCAGCAGCGCGCCCACCTCCCGCAGCAGGCCCACCGACTCCAGGCCGAACCCGTCGGGCATCATGTGGTGGGCCTCGTCGACCACCAGCCAGTGCGGGTGCCCGTGGCGGGCCCGGAGCGCCGCCAGGCGGGGCAGGAACCCCTCGAAGAAGCCCGGCCGGTCGTCGAGGGAGACCCCCAGCAGGTTGACCACCACGCTCTCCCCGGGCTCCTGCAGCACCTGGACGATCTCGTCCTCGGTGGGCGCGCGGCGGCCGTCGCCGAGCACGACCGCGCCCTCGATCCCCTCGATGTAGTCGCCTTCCGGGTCGATCAGGCAGAACTGGTACCCGGCCTCGGCGATGCGTTCCAGCAGCGCGGCGGTGACGGTGGACTTGCCGCTGTGCGAGGGGCCGGTGATCAGCAGCCGCAGGCCGTACGGGGAGAACCGGAGCTCCCCGTCCTCGACGGTGCCCAGCAGCAGGTGGTGCCGGTCCACGTCCACCTCGGACAGGTCGGTCTCGACGATCCGGCCGGCCAGCTCGGCCACCCCGGCGCCCCGCTCGCCCTCGGTCACCAGGTCGCAGCGCTCCTTGACGGCGGGGAGCGCGTTGGCCACCGCCGCCGCGCACTCGCAGGCGACCAGGAACGCGTGGTCGTTCTCCGCGTCGCCCACCCCCACCGTGCTGTGCGCCGAGAGGCCGAGCTCCGCCAGCGCGGCGGCCAGGCCGCTGGCCTTGTTGACGCCCGAGGGCAGGACCATGACCGCGCCCTTGTTGAAGATCATTTGCATCTCCAGGCCGAGCTCCTGGATCGCGTGCAGCACGGTGTCGCCGTGCGGCTCCCGGGTGGCCACGATCACGGAGCCGACGCTGAGCGGCTGCACGCCCCGCTCGCGCAGGAGCTCGACGAGGCTCGCCGGCGGAGCCTCGGCCAGGGACGTGCTCGTCTGGTCGGCGGGACGGTACAGCACGGCCCCGTTCTCGGCGACGACCCGGTCGAACAGGTCCAGCCGGGGGAAGACCCGCAGGAGGTCCTCCAGTTCCCGTCCGGTGACCATGATCAGGCGCCGTCCGGAACGCACGAGGCGCTCGAGCGCGGCCACGGTGCCGTCCTCGACGCGGCCCTCGGCGGCCAGCGTCTCGTCGTAGTCACAAGCCAGGGCGTGATAGCGCATGTCGGATCGGGTACCCGGATCCGGCGGCGGCATCGTCTGGAACGGGTGAATTCCTGAGCCGGAAGACTTGAACGTCGCCGGTCCCGCCGGGGCGGGGGCTCAGACGGGCACGGGCGACCTGCGGTTCGGGACCCGTTCCAGCCAGGTGGCGCACCGCCACAGCCATTCCACCGGACCGTACCGGAACCGGGCCAGCCACCACCGGCTGAAGGCGATCTGGGCGGCCAGCACAGCCACCGCCAGCACCGGCACCGACAGCCGGGTCGGATCGGCGACCAGCAGCGGCAGCGCGCCCAGGATGGCCGCCGTGCTGAGCAGGTAGTTCGTCAGGGCCATCCGGCCGAGCGGGGTGAGGGCCCGCATCAGCAGGTCGCGCAGGCGGGTGCGCAGGAGCAGCAGCAGTCCGGTGCCGTAGGCCGCCGAGCAGGCCACCCCGCTCGCGGTGTACGCGCTCCGGAAGAACAGCAGGCCCCCGGTGGAGGAGGCGATCCACAGGTAGATGAGCCCTCCCGCCAGCGCGGTGCTGACCAGGAAGGCGGGCGCCAGCAGGCGCTCGGAGAGCGGGAACTCCATCGCGGCCATGCCCAGCAGGAACAACCCGCTGACCAGGGCCCCGCCGCCGCCGTGGCCGACCCCCCAGACGGTGGCGCCGACTCCGGCCAGCAGCACCATCAGGTCCGGCAGGAACGACGCGGGCAGCAGCACCATCGCGCCGAATCCCGCGTACGGCAGGAGCACCTCGTCCGGGTTCACCAGCCGGTGCGCGGCGCCGAGGCAGGCCAGCACGGCCAGCCTGCGCAGCAGGACCAGGCGGGGGTGCGTCGACCGGTCCTCGGCGGAGCGGAGGAACAGCACGAGGCTCATCCCGAACAGGAACGAGAAGATCGGGAAGAACTTGGCCTGGAAGAGGCTGTCGACGACCCAGTCGACGGAGTTGCGCGCCGGGTGCTCCAACCGGTCGCACGTGTGCTGCCAGGTGTTGACCACCATGATCCCGCACAGCGCGAAACCGCGGAGCGCGTCGAGCTCGTGAAGTCTGCGGGGTGCTGAGGGACCCCGCTCACCGGCCATACGACGGAGACCGTTACGGAATGCAGTCACGCGAGCACCGTATAGCCGACGATCGCCGGGAAACGGGGAAGCACGCCGTGCCTTGCCGGAGTCTGTGCCGACCTCCGACGATCCGCCCCGGTGGCCTTCCGCGTCCTCCCGGGTCGCGCCGCCTCATGGCGGGGCCGGTCGCCGGGGCGCCGGTCAGCGCTTGGGGAAGGGCCAGGCGTTGGGGCGGCAGCCGTACAGGGACTTGGTCTGCTGGAGCATGACCGGGGCGCGCCGGCCCGGTCCGGGGCAGGGCACGTGGCCGTGTCCCAGCCCGTGGCCGACCTCGTGGTTGACGACGTACTCGCGGTAGGAGGCGACGTCGCCGCGGTAACCCGGCACGCCCTGGTTCCATCGGACCGCGTTGACGACCGCCCGGCTGCCGTTCCAGCAGGACAGCGTCCCGTGGGTGCGCAGCGGCAGGCAGCGGCGGTCGGTCAGGGCCGGGCTGGACAGCGAGACGCGGATTCTCACCGGTCCGCGGGACACCCGCTTGAAGCGGAAACCCCAGCTCCGCCGGTCGTTGAGGATCCGGTGCACCTCGTCGGCGAACTCCTGCGGGTCGAACGGGAGCCCGCGCTCCACCTCGACGATGTACCGGACGACCTTCCCTTTGCGCCGGGGCGGCGCGGCCTCACCGGGCACGACCGCGTACCGGCCGCTCGCGGCCCTCGGCACCCGGACCTTCTCCGGCTGCAGCCGGCCGTTGGCGAGCAGCCGGGTGCGCTGGGCCTCGGGGGCCGGTTCGGGCGGGGGAGTGGGGGTGACGAGGGCCGGGGGTACCGTGACGGGCGCCGTCGCCGGCCCCGCTGACGGCGAGATCGGCGGCGAGGTCGACGGCTAGGTCGACGGAGGGGTGGGCGGAGGGGCGGGTGCCGCGGCCCGGGGCGCCGGTGTCCCCGGGGAGGACGCTCCGGGCGGGGCTTGCGGGGAGGGGGCGGGCTCCGGGAGCGGCAGGACCACGACCGCGCTTCCTCCGGCCAGGAGTGTGGCCAGGCAGCCGAAAACGAGCAGCCACAGACGGGGCCTGCGCAGTCGATTATCTATGTTCCCGGGCATAGGGAACAAACCATATTGCCCCTGAGGTATCACCAAAAACACCGGTAACGGGTGTTGCGGAACTGATCCCGGAGAAGGGGAACGGCGGCCGCCCGGAGGGGCGGCCGCCGTCGTCACGCGTCCCGCTCGGCGCGGGTCCGGGTGAGGGCGTGTCCTAGTGCGGGCAGGAGGAGCGGTACTCCTCGATCTGCGTGCTGCGCCCCGGGGCGGGGCACAGGAACTGGTCGTAGCGGAGGTCGTCGTCGACGAATCGCTTCATCCACGCGATGCTGTACTTGGCGAGCGTGCTGTTGGAGCTGTTCGGCGCGAAGTGGCTGGCGCCGTTGAGCTCCAGGTACGCCTTCTCCTGGGCGGAGGACAGGCTGTTGTAGAACGGCTCGGAGTGCGAGCCCACCGGGGCGACCGAGTCGTTCTCGGCACCGATGATCATCGTCGGGACCTGGACGCTCCCCCAGCTCTTGTCCGTGTGCCACGGGGTGAGCGGGATGGCGGCCTGCAGGGACGGGCGGCTCTGGGCCGCCGCGAGGGTGCCGCCGCCGCCCATGGAGTGGCCCATGACGCCGATGCGGCCGGCGTCGAGCCGGCTGCGGACCGTGAGGCTGCTCTCCTGCGCCAGGTGGTCGGCCGCCGCCAGGATCTGCCGGCCCCGGCTGTCGGGCTGGTCGTAGCGGGTGATGGTGTCGATGTTGAAGACCACGAAGCCGTGTGAGGCGAGCCGCTCGGCGAGCCAGGCCATGCTGGACCTGCTGGCGGTGTAGCCCGGCGCGACGATGACACCGCCGAAGGTGCCCTGGCTGGTGTCGGTCGGGTAGTAGATCGTCCCGCCGCCGAAGCCACTCGCGGCGAGGGAGGAGACGCGGGTGTCGGAGACGCTGAACGGGCCGCGGGAGGCCTCGAGGCTGGAGCTCGTGGGGTTCGGGCCGCGCTCGTGGCCGGCGGCGGCGTGAGCGGCGGGGGTGATCGCGCCCGCGCCGCCGACGAGGGTCAGTGCCAGCGCCAGCTTGGCGAAGGCCCGGGCCCGGCGGTTCACGGAGGTCGGGGGGTGTGACTGCACGTCGGTTGCTCCCTGCTCGTAGGAGGGGAACCGGGTGACGGCGTCCGCGCCGGCAGCCGTCCGGTCCGGAGCCGCCAGGTGCGGCCGCTCCGTGCCCTGGGGGGTTCCGCTGTTCCCCTCGAAACGTTTACAGGAAGTACTTTCGTGCTGTCAGGCCTGGTGTGCATCGGTGAAATCACCCATTCGGTCCGGAACCGGGGATCGGCCTTCGTCTCCGGGACCACCGAATCGTTCGCCCGCTTTGGTCAACTGCCGGTCCGGAGTGCCGATAAGGAGAAGCCAGATCTCACGGAAAGGACCACCTCCATGCGCCAGCCACCGCGCTCGACGCTCCGGCGAGCCCCGCAGCGGGGACGTGCCGAAAGCCGGGCCACGCGAGGCTGGCTGGTGTACCTCCTGGCCGGCGGTCTGCTGATCCTGCTCACCCCGCTGCTGCCGGCCCTGCCGGCCGTACTGGCCCAGGTGGGCGTGCAGGGGGCGACAGCGCTGATCATGGTCGTCATGATCCGCCGGCACGGGCTGAGCCGCCTGCGGCCGTGGCGGATGGTCATCGTCGCCGCCCTCTCCGCCTGGCTGGCGACCGCGCTGGGCTGGGCGGTCGGCTGGACGTGGCTGAAGCTCCCCCTGCTGCTGCACTTCTACAACGTCTTCACCCTCCTCGCCTACCTGCTCGGGCTCGCCGCGCTGGTGCTGCTGAGCCGGCGCAGCGGCGGCTCGCCCAGGTCGGCGCTGCTGGACGCGGGCATCATCACCGTGGGCGCGGCCATGCCCGCCTGGACCTTCCTGCTCCACCCCCTGCTCCACGGCGCCCCCCGGCTGGACACCGAGCTGGTCTTCACCGTCGCCACCCCTGTCATCGACCTGTTCATGCTGGGGCTGGCGGCGCGGCTGGCGTTCGGCAGGCGGCGGCCAGCCTGGCTGCTCCTGATCAGCCTGGCCTACGGGATGGTGTTCGTCTCCGACAGCAGCCACCTGCTCAACCTGGCCGCGGGCCGCCCGGACGGCGCGCTGACCCTGGTCGCCTGGATGGCGTGGCCGGTCCTGATCGGCGGCGCGGCGCTCCACCCCAGCCTCGGGGAGGCCGCCGAGATCGTGACGCCCGAGGTCGGCAACCGGACGCGGGTGGCCACGTTCCTGGCGCTGACCGTGATCAGCCCGCTGGTCTCGGTGGCGGGGCTCAGCCTGGCCGGTGACGGCTTGCCCAGCCGGTTCCACGCCGAGCTGGTGATCACCGGGCTGACCGTGCTGCTCGCCGTCCTGCTGGTGGTGCGCCTCAACCTCGTCGCCCGGCTGGCCGAGGTGCGCGCCGTCGAGCTGGACCGCCAGGCCGAGCAGCTCACCGCCCAGGCGGACGAGCTGTCGGCCGCACTGCGCCGCCAGGACGTGCTCCAGCGCCGCCTGGCCCACCGCGCCGCGCACGACCCGCTCACCGGCCTGGCCAACCGCACCCTGCTCGGCGAGGTCCTGCAGGATGCGGTCACCGACCACGCCGCCCGGCCGGACGCGCCCCCGCCCGCGCTGCTCCTGCTGGACCTGGACGGGTTCAAGGACGTCAACGACACCTACGGCCACCCGGTCGGCGACAAGCTCCTGACCATCGTGGCGCGCCGCCTGCGCGGCCTGGTCACCGGCGACCAGATCCTGGCCCGGCCCGGCGGCGACGAGTTCGCCGTCGTGCTGCCGGCCGCCACCGTCGAGCAGGCCCTCTCCGTGGCGCAGCAGGTGCTGACCGCCGTGCAGGCCCCCTACCGCCTGGGCGAGCGCGAGCTGTACCTGACGACCAGCATCGGCGTGCTGGCCGAGGTCCCGATGGAGGGGGCCTCCGAAGCGCTGCGCGACGCCGACCTGGCCCTGTACGCGGCCAAGTCCGCGGGCAAGAACCAGGTCACCGTGTTCGACAGCGCGCTGCGCGACGCCCGGCTGGAGCACACCCGGCTCGCCACCGGCCTGCGGCACGCCCTGGCCAGACAGGAGCTCGCCCTGGTCTACCAGCCGGTCGTCGACCTGGCCACCGGCGACATCCGCAAGGTGGAGGCCCTGCTGCGCTGGACCCCGGCAGGAGGGTCCCCGGTCCGCCCGGACGTGTTCATCCCCATCGCCGAGGAGACGGGCCTCATCATCGATATCGGCCTGTGGGTCCTGGAGCAGGCCTGCGCCGACGCCCGCCGCTGGCACGAGAACCACGGCATCACGGTGGCCGTCAACGTCTCGGGCCGCCAGCTGCGCGACGAGACCTTCAGCGACGCGGTGCTGGACCTGCTCGACCGCCATGAGCTGCCCCAGCACGCGCTGACCCTGGAGATCACCGAGAGCATGCTGCTGGCCACCACCGCCGCCGA
>NZ_CDRNDK010000083.1:0-18455 GCF_977012225.1 Planomonospora algeriensis
GGTGCGGTGGTAGGTACGGCGAGGCCGGTGGCCGGTGCGCGGCCCGAGTGCGGCCTCGGCCGTGACCGGCCCCCAGGCCACATGCGCGGCCGGGGTCCGCGACGCTGGGCCGTGCGGCGGCGCGCCGCGCCGCCGCCTTGACCCATGTGGCGGGTGCCCAGATGCAGCACGCGAGCGAGCGCATGACGTCGGCTCTCTGGGGCGACGGGTGACGAGCGGTGGGGGGCGGACGGGCGGCACCTGCAACCCCGAGCCTTCGGAGATGGAAAAGGCCCTCTCCCCGGATCTGGGAGAGGGCCTCTGATCTGCGGAGGCTCGGGGATTTGAACCCCGGATGGGCGGTAAACCCAAACCGCATTAGCAGTGCGGCGCCATAGACCTGACTAGGCGAAGCCTCCTGGTAGCCATGTGGCTCAGCACAGAGTACCGGCGATCGGGCGGGGCGGCAAAGCGATTGCCTGGCGCGTCGGCCGTGCATCCCCCGAAGGGTTATCCACCATCTGTGGATAACTCCGTCCACACCTGTGGACAGAGTCGTGGACGTCCAGGTGAGGACCAGGGTAAACCTGTGGATTCTCTATGGGTGAGACAAGAAATCTCGCCTGCTGAACATGTGCGAGGCTCCTCGCCGGACCGGCGAGGAGCCTCGCACACGGGCTCCGGAGATCAGGCGGCGGGGTTGGCCTCGCCCTCGATCTCGATCTTGATCTTCTTGCCGACGAGCACGCCACCGGTCTCCAGCGCCTGGTTCCAGGTGAGGCCGAACTCCTCGCGGTCGATCTCGGTGGTGATGGAGAAACCCCAGACCTCCTGGCCCCACGGGTTGGTGCCGGCGCCGCCGTACTCGACGGTGAGCTCGACCGGCTTGGTGACGTCACGGATGGTCAGGTCGCCCGCGAGGGTGAACTCGTCACCGGAGTGGCCGACGACCCGCGTGCTGCGGAAGGTCAGCTCGGGGAACTTCTCGACGGCGAGGAAGTCGTCGCTGCGCAGGTGACCGTCACGGTCGGCCACACCGGTGTTGATGCTCTCGGTCTTGATCGTGAGCTCGGCGGAGGACTCCAGGGGGTTCTCGGCGATCGTCACGGTGCCGGCGAAGTCGCCGAAGCCGCCGCGGACCTTGCTCACCATCATGTGCTTGACGACGAAGCCGATGCTGGTGTGGGCGGCGTCGAGCGCGTAGCTGCCGGCGGCGGGGATCTGGAGGTTCTCCCAGGTGCGAGTGCTCATCGTGTTCTCCCGAGGGGATGGTTGCTGCGTAGACGTTTGCGTCAACATATTTCTACAGGAGGAATATTCCTCCCGTCAACTATCGTCCGATACAGTGTGAACGTGCTTCCCTTAGACGACCCCCGGCTGACCGCGATGGGCCTCCTCTCCGAGGTCTCCACCGGGCTGTCGGACAAGACGCTCCCCACCCTCGCGGCAGCGGGGCTCTCCGAGATCGACTTCGAGACCCTGATCCGCCTGGCGCGCTCTCCGGGGCAGCGCCTGCGGATGAGCGACCTGGCCGCGCAGACCACCCTGTCCACCAGCGGCGTGACCAGGGTCGTGGACCGGCTGGAACGTGAGGGCCTGGTCGCGCGGGAGGCGTGCGCCACGGACCGCCGGACGTCGTACGCGGTGATCACTGAGGCCGGCCTGGCGCGGCTCGGCGGCGTGCTGCCGCAGCACCTGGTGGACATCGAGACCTGGCTCACCGGGCTGCTCCCCCCCGACCGCCTCGCGGCCTTCCTCGACGCGCTCAGGACCGTCCGCGACGCGGTACGGCCCTGCGCCACGGCGGGCGCCCAGGCCGGGTCCGCCGCAGAGCCCGAGTCCTGCGAGCACCCTCCCGGGCAGCCGCCCTCCCGGCAGCCCCCCGAGAGCCGCGGCCGGTGACCCGGAACGCTCCAGGGAAGGTCCGGAGAAGGCCCGCGGAGGGTCCGGGGACGAAGGATCAGGCCCGGGGACAGAGTCAGGGCTGAGGGCGAAGGGCCAGGTCCGGGAACGGAGGGCCAGGACTGAGGACGGAGGGTCAGGGCTGGGGTTCGAGCCGCCGTTCCTGGACCTCGAGGGCGCAGCGGAGTTTGGCCATCCCGCGTGAGACCGTGCTCTTGACCGTGCCGACGCTGACGCCCAGGGCCTTGGCGATCTCCGGCTCGGTCATGTCCTCGTAGTAACGCAGCACGATCGCGGCCCTCATCCGGGCGGGCAGCCCGTCGAGAGCCTGCTCCACCCGTTCGGGCAGATGCCGCTGGACGCCGGTGGCGACCGGCTCGGGCACCTCCTCCGACGGATACTCCTCCAGCTTGCGCCGCCGCCACCACGAGATGTTGATGTTGACCATCGCCCGGCGCACGTAGCCGTCCAGGGCCGCACGGTCCTCGATGCGGTCCCAGGCCATATAGGTCTTGGCCAGCGCCGCCTGGAGCAGGTCCTCGGCGTCGTTCGGGTTCCCGGTGACCTGGCGGGCGGCGCGCAGCAGCGCAGGCCCGCGAGCAACGACGTACTCGCGGAACTCGTCGTGGGTCTCCCCGGTCACCGCGATCACCCGCCCTGTGGTCAAGGTGTCTCCCGTGGCCAGAATCGCAGCCGGAGCGCCTGATCCGGCTGAACCGCGATCCAGGTTTCATCCCCCCGGCCGTAAAGATCGCACCAACCGCCCCACCGACTGCCGAGAGACCGTTAGGCACCGTTTCGCCCGTCATGGGGGACAGGCGTTCCACTGGGGAGGGAAATCCTGATACCTGGTCGGATACCTGACGGAATTATCGGGGGAAGCCGACAGCAGGACATCTCCAAGCATGTGACGCTGACGGGACGTCCCGCCGAGAACAGGAGAACCACGATGCCCCAGCGGAGCGTCGACCGCCGCCGGGCGCTGGCCTCGGCCGCGCTCGGCCGCCCCCTCGCGGACCCCGGGCCCGTCCCCGGCGACGGTGAGCTCCTGCACGCCGTCACCGGCACGGTCCTGGACGCCAGCCCGCACCTGATCATCATCGAGACCCCGGACGGCGAGGAGGAACGGCTCGTCATCGCCCCCTGGGCGACCGCCTGGCGCGGTGACACCGTGGCCCCGGCCGACCTGCCCCCCGGCGCCAACGTGGTCATCAGGGCGTTGAAGGCCGGCCGGGTCGTCGACCGGATCTGGGCCGACACCACCCGGATCACCGGCGTGATCCAGGAGGTCGGCCCCGGTGCCCGGGACCGCACGGTCGAGCTCTACTGCGGGCCGCACCGGGGTCTGCGGAGCGTCGTCATCCCCTACGCGGTCTCGGGGCGGCTCCGGGTCCGGCATCCGAAGTTCGAACCCGGCTACCTGTTCGACGCCGTCGGCGTCGTCGAGGACGGCGTGGCCCACGCCCGGCTGCCCGCGACCTCGCAGCCGCCCTACCGGTGGACGTCCGTACCCGAGCCGCCCCTCGCCTACGGTGGTGCGCAACCGCACATCTCGGGCACCGCGACCTGGTCCGACGGATTCGACTTCGGCGAGCGAGGAGCCGCCTACCCGATGCTGGAGTCCTCCGACGCCGAGTGCGACGAGGTGGGGCGCTCCTGTGCGAGACTGCCGTACCTCGCCCTGGGATCGGCGCTCGACGTGCGCAACGTGTGCACCGGCCGCACCTCGGTGGTGCCGGTCGTGACGTGCGGCTGCCTCGCCGGCCGGTTCTGCGACCGGTGCCTGGAGTGCGGCACCTCCCCGCGAGGCCGGATCGTCGAACTGTCGCCGGCCTCCTTCGTGGAGCTCGGCGGGGAGCTGACCAAGGGTTGTTTCAACACCCGGATCGCGTTGGGGTGACATAGGTGACGACGCAGATGACAGAGACGCTGAGGACGATCGCCGCCGCCCAGCTCCCGGTGCTGAGCCTGCTGCTGGCCCTCGGCACGGTGGCCAAGGTCCGGACCGCCCGGGGCGACGCGGGACTGGGCGGGATGAGCGGGCTGGGACCGGCCGTGCTGGTGCCCGAGCACTGGCGCGCGCCCGTGATGCTCGGCTGCGCGGCGGGGGAGGCGATCCTGCTGGGCGGGCTGATGGCCACCGGTCATCCCGCCTTCCGGTGGGGGACGACCGCGTTCTTCGCGGTGGCCACCTACGTCCTGTGGGAGTTGCGCCGCCGCCGTCCCGACGTGGGCTGCGGCTGCTTCGGCGAGGTCAGCGCGGTCCCGGTGGGCTTCCGTTCGTTCGCCCGCACCGTGGTGCTGACGGCCATGGCGGCCGGGACCGTGTGGGCCGGGACGGTGCCGGGGTGGTCCGTGCTGGCCGGGATCTCCTGGACCGGAGCGCTGGCGGTGACCGGGGGACTGCTGCTGGTCGCCGTGTTCTCACCGGAGATCGAGGAGACCGCCGCCCGGCTCCGGCACCGCGCCCCCTGCGAGGAGCGTCCGGCGGACGCCGCGACGGCCGCCGCCCGGCTCCGCTCCAGTACGGCCTGGCGGACCTATGCGGGGTCGCTGACGAGCACGGAGCCGGTCGACAGCTGGCGGGAGCTCTGCTGGCGGTTCTTCGTCCACGAGGGACGGGGCCCGGACGGCGAGCCGGTGGACGTGGTCTTCGCCGTCTACCTGAGCGGCCGCAAGCCCGCGGTCCGGGTGGCGCTGGTCGGACCGGACGGGCAGGCGGTCGGGACCGTCCCGGCGCCGGAGCCCGCGACGGTCGAGGACGGGGCCGCAGGCTCCCACGCCCTCGCGGCACGCGATCATTGATCTCTGTACGGCTGTCCGGACTCAAGGCCCGGTCTCCCAAGGTCCGGCCTCCCAAGGTCCGGACGGAGAGGTCAGCCGGTGAAGCCCCGCACCAGCGCGACGAGCGCCGCCGCGCCGATCAGCGCGAGGTAGCCGAGCACCAGCCGGGTGTCGCGGAGCAGGCACCTGCTCCGGGTCAGCCCGGCGCGGCGCGCCCGCAGGTAGCCGGTGAAGCCGAGCACCGCGAAGCCGAGCACCACCCATGCGCCGCCGAGCCAGGCCAGCAGCGCCACGGTCGCGTAGACGCACAGCCGGAGCGGATCGTACGGCTGCGCGCCGTTCGCTCCCGGCCCCGTCGCGGAATCCGGCCCCTCCCCGGCGGTCGTCCGCCCCATCGCGGAATCCGGCCCGGCGGCCACCCGTTCGGCCCCGGAACCCCGTCCCGCCGCGGGATCCCCTCCGGCGGGAGCCGTACGCCCCGTCACGTGAGCTCCACCAGCGGGAGCCGTACGCCCGGGTCGGTCGCGGCCACCGCGGAGAGCCGCTGGCGGGAGAGCGCCGGCCAGGCCTGGACGGCGCAGAACGGGGCGCACTGGTCCTGGTCCGCGCGGGTGCCGACGTGGACGCAGCACTGGACCAGACGCTCCTCCAGCATCGTCGACATGTCCATGAACGGCTTCACGGTGATCCGGACCACGCGCTCGCCGAGCATCCGTCGGAGCCTCCCGCGTCGGCCGGGCAGCGCCGAGGAGGCCAGCGCCAGCAGGGTGGACACGCCCAGGTCGCAGTTCTCGCAGATGTTCCGCCACAGGTCGCCGATCTGCGGGTGCGAGAGCGACGACTGCTCCGACAGCAGCCCGAGCAGCGACTCCTGTACGGCCTGGCGCAGCTCGCGCGGGATCTCCCGGTCGGCGATCCGGTTGGCCACCAGGCCGAGGTGCTCCTTGAGCCGGTCGTGGCCGATCAGGGCCGTCAGCGACCGCCACGCGCCGGAGTCGTCGCGGATCAGGTAGCCGACCGAGCAGCAGTGCGGGTGCGAGCACGGCAGCGCGGTCAGGTCGCGCCAGGTGACGGTGCCGCCGGTCTGCGGGCCGAGGCGGGCGAGCACCCCGGTGTGGGTCAGCCGATCGAGCGGGTCGATCGCCGCCGACCGGCCGGAGCCGAACTGCGGCTGCAGGGAGACGCCGCCCACGTAGGGGGTGTCGAGCGCGAGCCGTACCACGTCGCCGATCTCGCCGTCGTTGACGCCGAGGGCGGCGGTCATGACCAGGGTCGTGAAGATCCCCCGCTCCGACAGCCGCCGTACGGCCTCCGCCTTGAGCGCGCGCAGGTCCCCGCCCCGGTGGTGGCGCGAGGCCGCGGCGGAGGTCCCGTCGTACTGCAGGTAGACCTCCACCCGCTCGCGGTGCGCGGTGAGCAGGTCGAGCAGCGCGTCGTCGCGGGCGACGGCGACGCCGTTGGTGTTGACCAGGATCCGGGTGACCGGCCGGGCGGTGAGCTCGGCCAGGAGCGTCCCCAGCTCCGGGTGGAGGGTGGGCTCCCCGCCGCTCAGCATGAGCACGTCCAGGCGGCCGTTCTCCCTGGCCAGGCGCTGGTCGACGTTGGCCAGGACGTCGGCGACCGGGACCACTCCGCGCAGGTCGGGCGAGGAGCCGGCGAAACAGGTGGGGCAGCGCAGGTTGCAGGTCTCGGCGATGTCCTCCAGCAGGATGCAGGTGTGCTGGGTCTGCATCTCCGGGAGCCCCCGCAGGTACGCCGCGGGGACCGGGTCGAAGTTCCCGGGGGTGTCGGGGACGTGGGCCTTGGTGGGGGCGGTCCATTCCTCCAGGTAGGCGAGGATCTCCGGGTCCTCGTCGTAGAGGGTGCGCACCAGGCCGTGGACGCGGCAGCCGCGCTCCAGGAACACCCGGCCGTCGCGTTCGGCGAGGTAGCCGGTCAGGCGCGGCACGTCGTGGAGAGGGCGTTCGGGGTCCTCGTCGTGGCAGCGCGGGCAGAAGGCGTTGACGTAGCGGAGGACGCGGTCGCCCCGCAGCCCCATCCCACCCGTCCCGGGGGTCCCGGGGGTCCCGGCGGTCCCGGTCACAGGTAGACCCCCGGGTTGACGCCCGTGCAGAATCCCGCACTGACGATCGAGACCAGCGCCCAGCCGGCCATGAGACCGATCCCCAGCCCCTTGGACCAGGGTTCGCCCCTCCGGACCAGCCAGATCCCGCCGCCGAAGGTCCCCAGCGCCAGGACCACCGCCGCCACCCCGATGCCCACGGGCGATCCGGTGGAGAACGCGAGGAGCGCCATCAGCACGTTGGCCGCGATGAAGACGAGGAGGCCGACGAACGCCAGTCCCACGACCACCCCCGTGGAGCCGGCGGACGGGGGCCGCCCGTCCCATCCCGGCGGAGGGCCCTGCGGACCGAGCTGCGGGCCGTAGCCGTACGGTCCCGGCCGGCCGTACGGGCCCTGGGACGGCTCCCCCGGCCGGCCGTACGGGCCTCTGGACGGTTCCTCCGGAGGCCCCGGTGGACCGGGTGGTCCCGGCGGGCCTTGGGGCGGTTCCTCCGGCGGGCCCGGCGGTTCCTGGGGCGGCGTGGTCATGCTCGGGCCTCCTGTCTGCGGACGAGCGCGTCGTAGAAGCCCCGGCGGTAGCCGTACCGGAGCCTGAGGGCGACCAGCAGCAGGCCCGGGACGAGGAACCACTGCGGGCGGGTGAGGTCCAGCCAGACCGTCTCGTTCGCTCGGGTGAACTCCACCAGGAACCGGAAGACGGCGTAGGCCGCGACGTAGAGGGTGAACAGCTCACCCGGCCGGTGATCCTGCTCCGCAGCCACCAGAGCGCGCCGAAGGCCGCCAGCTGGAAGGCGGCCTCGTACAGGAACGACGGGTGCATGGCCTGCCCGGTCAGGCAGCCGGGGCAGGCGGGTGTGGTGGCGGGGGCGTGCACCCCCCACGGCAGGTCCGTGGGTCGGCCGGGGGCCTCGGTGAGGTGGCAGCCGATCCGGCCGACCGCCATGCCGAGCGCGACCGCGGGCGCGAACAGGTCACCGGTCCGCTCCCGGTAACCGATCAGCCGCTTGGCGACGAGCACGCCCGCGTAGGCGCCGGTCAGCCCGCCCAGGATGCTCCGGGAGCCGAACATCCAGGCTTCCAGCAGGCTCGGATTGAGCGCCGGGTCGAGGTGCTCGGCCCAGCCGGACAGCCGCATGCCGACCGCCCCGCCGACCAGCGCCCCGGTGACCGCCACCAGCGACTGCTCGGCCGGCGCGCCCTGCGGCGGGCCTCGGCGACGAAGACCGCCGCCGCGGCCAGCACCCCCAGGGCGACGAAGAGGCCGTGCACGGGCACGGCCGCCCCGCCGACCCCGATCATCGGCTCCATCCCGCCACATTAGATGTGAGAACGCCTCCGGACCATCACCTCCACCCGGCCGGAAACCGTGCCCGGACGCGTGCCCGGATGCGATGAGTCCGGGTGCGATGGGCCCGGACGCGCGCCCAGGTGCGGTAAGTCCGGGTGCGATGGGCCCGGACGCGCGCCCAGGTGCGATGAGTCCGGGTGCGATGGGTCCGGACGCGCGCGCCGCCACCCGGTGCGACCGGTGGCTACGCTGATGACCCGCCGGATCGGTCCGTTGTGAGGTGGCAGCAGGTGGGAAGGTCTCCGTTCATGACGCGCGCCCGGACCGCCCTCGCCATCACCGTCGCCTACCTCATGGTGAGCGCCTGCGGCGGTTCCGAACCCGTCACCGCCCCCACGACGCCGCCTCCGCCGTCCGTCCCGCGCCCCTCGTCCCCGTCTCCTTCGCCATCTCCGTCACCGTCACCGTCACCGTCACCGACGGACTCGCCCTCCGTGACCCCGTCACCGTCCCTGTCTCCCGGCGGAACGGACGGACCGGGCGGAACGGCCTCCCCGGAGGCGTCGCCGTCCGCCGGGGCCGCTTCACCGCTCCCCTCGCAGACTCAGCCCCCGGCCGCGCCCCCGGAGTTCGCCGCGAAGGTCACCCGTGTCGCCCGCGAGCGCCTGCCGTACTCCTGGCGCAAGGGCTGCCCCGTCCCGGTGAAGGACCTGCGGCTGATCACGATGACCTACTGGGGCTTCGACGACCGGCCGCACACCGGCGAGTTGGTCGTGCACGAGGACGTCGCCGACGACGTCGTCACCGTCTTCGGCCGGCTGTACGACTGGCGCTGGCCGATCTACCGGATGGTGCTCGTCGACGTCTACAAGGGCGACGACTTCGATTCGATCGACGCCGACAACACCTCGGCCTTCAACTGCCGCCCGGCGACCGGCTCCAGCAGCTGGTCCCGGCACGCGTACGGCAAGGCCATCGACATCAACCCCCGCGAGAACCCCTACGTCTCCGCGAACGGCTCGGTCGCCCACAAGAACGCCCGCAGGTTCGCCAAACGCCCGGTGAACGCCCCCGGCGTGATCAACCCCGGCGACAAGGTGGTCCGGGCCTTCGCGAAACTCGGCTGGGAGTGGGGCGGCTCGTGGTCCGGGATCAAGGACTACCAGCACTTCAGCAAGGGCGGCGGCTGAGACCCGGGCCGGCGTCGAGGTAAGGCCTGACCTGCCGTCCGGCCTCTCCTCGGTTCTCGGTGTCTCCTGCCGCCTCACCCCTCGTGTGCCCTCGTCGTGTCCTGTCCTCGCAGATCCGGCTGACCCTAGGCGCCGGTCCGACCGCCCGTGAGAGCAGAACCGATCACGCGGCTGAAGGGGCTGACGACCATCGTCACCTCTGTGCGGCATTTGCCGTGAGCCTCGGTGACTCTCGCGGTCACGATTCGCGGCGGTCCTCGCCAGGCGATGCATCCGATCGATTCGAAATCGCAGGGCATGCGGCCGCGTGAACCGCAGGGATACCGTCAGTTAATGAATCCGTGGCGCCGTAGATGCTCGATCGCGTCAGGCTGACTTCGTGTCCACTGTGTGCAGACCGCCCAATGTACCAGGATTCCGTCTTTCTCTTCGAGCAGCACGTCATGGTCACCGACTCCGCCGCATTCCCCCGTTTTCCCATGCGCGCTGCACCGGCCAACGGCTCCGTCCGTGTCGTTGGGGAACCGGCTTGAGTCGTGATCCCGATAGATCTTGATGATGGTGGATTCCATCTATCCACGATCCTCGGTGCGGTGCCGTCCGTCAACGAGCCGAGCGATCGCAACCGTCCATCCTCAGATGGAGCGGTCATCCTGAGAGGGCACTGGATGCCGTCGTCAGAAGGCCGAAATCTTCAGACTGCGCCCAGGTCTGCCGATGCGACCACCGTCGAGTTCGACCACTCGCATAGAGAACCTCCAGGAGAAGCCGACATGAATCCCATCTATATCGCAATAGGCGCCGCATTGAGCTTTATATGCATCAAAAAAGGCTGGAGCCTATGGTGGATGCTGCCGCCACTGGCACTCTTCGTGGCAATCCCCAGCCCCGTGGTGATAATATTTGGCATCATCGCCCTGACTTTCATTCCCAAAAAATCAGTCCCAATGACATTCCGCACAGCGAGCGGCATATCAGAGGCTCTAGTGGGTCGCCAGGTCGACTCCGGCTCCGAGATCGGATATACGATCACCTCGGCACACGTGATCGAAGGAACCATCCGTGAGCACAATCATCAGGTCTACGCCGACGTGGACATCACGCTCTCCAATGGAGAAGTAAAGAGAGCGACATTCGAGGCCCTCGGCGGCAAATGCAGGTTCTTTTATTCCGAATAATGATGCCCTCGACGACATGGAGTCACCCCCATATGTGAGGCCTGTGCCGGATTCCGTTCACCACGGCCAGGGCTTCTCCCAGGACTGAGGTTCGGGGACGACTCCGCTCAGGTAGATGGACTCCTCCAGCAGTCTCGGTGTCAGCTTGATCCCGGTGAGGTGCTCGGCCAGCAGGAACATCGGTCCTTCGTGGGGGTCGGTGAGCGGAGGGTAGGCGGAGTCGATGAGGTTCATGGTCTCGGTGAGTTCGTCCGGCACCTGTTCCAGATAGCCCTCCTGGGCGATGAAGCAGAACCGGATCTCACCGTCCTCGATCCAGTAGAAGTAGTCGAGGGCCTTGATGTCGAGATGGCTGTGGGCGACCACGCGGGTGCCCGCCGACATCGGCATGATCACTTCTTCGGCGAGGCCGTTCCGGCCGGGTTCGATGGTGAACACCCAGTCGCCGACGGTCAGCACGCCGAGGGACACGCCGGAGTCGGTGGCACCGCCCAGTTCCCGGAAGGGCATGGGTACGAACTCTTCCGGGCGGCGCCGCGCCGGACTATCACTTCCTCGGCCGTCAGACCGCGGATGTAGGTGAGGCAGGCGCCGTTCACACGTTCGATGAGCCAGGTGTAATCGTCGGGCGTCGTGATCATCGCGCCATGCTCGCAGAAGCGGCCGACGACACGGGCGCAACCGGTTCACCGATGAGTCGTGAGGCGACCGCTCCGCCGGATCTCCCAGAGCACGTCGACGCCGGTCTCCGCGGGCGCCACCGGCTCCCGGGACACCCGCTCCACCTCGCGGTAGCCCAGGCGCCGGGGTACGGCGCCGCTCGCGTGGTTCGCCGCGTCATGCTTGATCACGATCCGCTCGATCCCGGGCATGGCGAGTCCCTCAGCGGTGAGCGCCCCGGCGGCGGCCGTCATGTGTCCCCGGCCCGTGTGACCGCCGTGCAGCCAGTAGCCGATCTCCAGGGCCCCGGGGCCGACGCGGGCCATCAGGCTGATGGATCCGATGACCGCGCCGTCGTCGGCGAGCCGGAGGACGTAGCCGAACTCGGTGCCCCCGGCCCAGCCCTCCTCCATGCGCCGGATCCAGCCGAGGGCGTCCTCGACCGAGTGCCCGTCGTGGGCCCAGGGCATCCACGGCCGCAGATGCGCGATGGACTCGCTGACCGCCGCCGCGACGCCCTCGGCGTCGGCCTCCCGCACCCGGTGGAGCACGACGGACCCGGCGACGATCTTTTCAGGAGGGGATACCTGTTCCATTGGAACATATTGGTAGCAGCGCCATCACCGCCGCAATCGGGATATCGGTGGACACAGGCTCCCTGCGCCTCCGGACCCTGCCTCCCGCCGCCGGACCGGCGACGACGTGCCCGCACGGAATCCAGGCGCATCCGAACCGCACGGAATCCAGGCGCGTCCGAACCGCGCGTCCCGCCGTCACCCGCGAGGCACGCGTTGCGGTCCGGGCCGCACCGGGTAGTCCCTCTGTCACGGTGGATCACCGGCGTTTCCCGAGGTCGGACGGTCGCACACGGTGATCGCTCCGACCCCCTGGTAAAAGATCCGAGTTGAGGCATCATGGACGCTATGACGGTCGGGGACGGTGACGGCTGGGCCCGGTGCGACCGAGGCCACCGGCACTGGGGCGTATACGGCGCGTCCGGGTTGCTCGCCGTCCACCACGACGCCGCGGGCACCCCCCACGTCCTCATGCAGAAGCGCTCCCTGTGGAGCCACCACGGCGGCACCTGGGGCCTGCCCGGCGGCGCCCGCGACAGCCACGAGGACGCGATCACCGGCGCCCTGCGCGAGGCCCGCGAGGAGGCCGCCCTGTACGGCGACGGCCTCCGCGTCCAGGGCGTCTACCTGGACGACCACGGGGGTTGGTCCTTCGAGACGGTGATCGCCGAGGCCGCGGAGCTGCTGCCGGCGATCCCGGCCAACAGCGAGAGCATCGACCTGCGCTGGCTGCCCGTCGAGGAGATCACCGCCAGGAGGCTCCATCCCGGCTTCGCGGAGAGCTGGCCTGCGATCAGGCCGGCCCTCGGCCCCCTGGTGCTCGTCCTCGACGCCGCCAACATCGTCGGCGCGCGCGCCGAGCACGGCTGGTGGAAGGACCGCGCCGGGGCGGCCGCCAAGTTGCTCTCCGAGGTCGCGGCCCTCGCCGAGGGCGGCCTGCACGCCGTACCCGGGCACCTGCCCGTCCTGGCCCGCTGGTTCCCCCGGATCGTCGCGGTCGTCGAGGGCGCCGCCCGGGAGGTGACCGCGCCGCCCGGCGTCACCGTCCTGGCCGCGCCGGGCAGCGGGGACGACACGATCGTGCGGGCCGTACGGGAGGCCACCGCCTGGGAGCGCGTCCTCGTCGTCACGGCCGACCGCGCCCTGCGCGACCGCGTCACCGAACTCGGCGCCGACGTCACCGGGCCGAGGTGGCTGCTGTCGCAATTGTGAGCGTTCTCCTGATGCGGTCGTCCTCCTGACGTGGTCGTTCTCCCGGCGTGAGCGTTTGCCGGTGTCGTCGTTCTCCCGGCGTGAGCGGTTCCGGGTGTGAGCGGTTCCGGGTGTGAGCGGTTCCGGGTGTGAGCGGTTCCGGGTGTGAGCGGCCGCCGGGTCAGCGGGTTCCGGGTTGAAGGAGCCCCGACTCGTAGGCGGTGATGACCGCCTGCACCCGGTCGCGCAGGCCCAGCTTCATCAGGACGTTGCTCACGTGCGTCTTGACCGTGTGCTCGCTCACCACCAGTTCGACGGCGATCTCCGCGTTGGACAGCCCCCGGCCCAGCAGGACCAGCGTCTCGCGTTCGCGCTGAGTCAACCCGTCCAGCCCGCCCGGTCCGGACGGTCCGGACGGGACCGGAACCGGGACCGGACGCGGGCGCCGGCTCACCATGTCGTCGATCAGCCGCCTGGTCACGGACGGGGCCAGCAGCGAGTCCCCGGCCGCCACGACGCGAACCGCGTGGACCAGGTCGTCCCGGCGCACGTCCTTGAGCAGGAAGCCGCTCGCCCCGGCGTGCAGCGCGTCGTAGACGTAGTCGTCCTGGTCGAAGGTGGTGAGCATGAGGACCCGGGTACCGGTCTGCGCGCACACCGTGCGGGCTGCCTCGATGCCGTCCATCCGCGGCATCCGGATGTCGAGGAGCAGCACGTCCGGCCGGTGCCTGCGGACGGCCGCGATCGCCTCGACGCCGTCACCGGCCTCCCCGGCGACCGTGATGTCCGGCTGCGCGTCGAGGATCATCACGAAACCGCTGCGCACCAGTTCCTGGTCGTCGGCGATCACCACGCTGATCGTCACCGGATCACCCCCGCGGTCTCGCGGAAGGGCAGCCGTACGGACACCCGGAACCCGGTCCCGCCCGGGGCACGGCCGAACGCGGCGCTGCCCCCGCAGGCCGCGGCCCGCTCGCGGATGCCGATCAGCCCGTTGCCGTTCGTCCACTCCCTGCCGTCCCGTCCGGCACCGTCCCGTCCGGCACCGACCGCTCCGGTGCCACCGACCGGTCCGGTGCCACCGACCGGCCCTCCCTCCGCGGAGGTGGAGCGCCGGGCCTCCCCGGAGCGGCCCGCGGACGCGGGGCCCCGGCCGTCATCCGTGACAGTGATCATGAGCGCGTCGTCCTTCCAGTCGAGGCGGACCTCCGCCGCGGCGGCGCCGGCGTGCCTGACGATATTGGTGAGCGACTCCTGGACGATCCGATAGGCCGCCACCTCGACGTCGGCGGGTGGTTCCGCCGGGGTGCCGACGGTGGTCAGGGACACCCGGAGACCGTCCGACGCGACCCGGCCGACCAGGTCGGGGATCCGGTCCAGGGTGGGCTGCGGGTCCCTCGGCCCTTCGGACTCCTTCAGCAGGCCGAGCATCCGCCGGAGCTGCGCCATCGCCTCCCGGCCCGCGGTGGCGATCGTCTCGAAGGCGGTCTCCGCCCGTTCCGGGTTCGACCGTACGGCGAGCGGCCCGGCCTCGGCCTGGACCACCATGACGCTCACCGCGTGGGCGAGGATGTCGTGCATGTCCCGGGCGATCCTGGCGCGTTCGCGTTCCGCCGCGCGCTCCGCCTCGATCTCGCGCTCGCGCTCCAGCCGTACGGCCCGCTCCTCCAGCCCGGCGGCGTAGGCGCGGTGCACCGCCACCGCCCTGCCGAGCGCGTAGGCGGCGGCCCAGGTCACCATCCCCCGCACGAACGTGGGCACGGAGCCCACCGAGAGCAGGGAGCCGCAGAGGACGATCGCGGCCCCGGCGAAGCGCCGCCCGCGGGAGCAGCGTTCGGCCACGGTGTAGGTGGCGACCATCCAGCCGTACCAGATGGGCTGGGCCGGGTTGTCCGGGTCGTTGAGGGAGTACAGGCCCGAGGCGGCGAGGGTGAGGACCAGCACCGCGAACGGGTACCGGCGGCGCGCGAGCAGCGGCAGCGCGGAGGCGAGGACGGGGAGGTAGTGGGCCGTCGTCCACGGTCCCTCACCGAGGCGGCGCGTCTCGTACAGGAACGGCACCGACTGGGCGGCGAGCACCAGGACGGTCAGCGCCGTGTCCAGCACGAGGGGCGGAAGCGCCCGTACCCGCCCGGCCAGGGAGCCGGTCAGGTCTCGACCAAAGGGGAGAAGGGCATGGCATCGGAGTATCCCGGACCATCCCGGGCGTCCGGCTCCCCCGTGCAGGGGATGTCCGCGACCCGCCGGGGCCCGGAATCGCCCGTGCGGGGGAGGCGCTCCCCCGCACGGGCGAGCCGGGGAACCGCTCCCATCGGCGATCATTTCCGAGCCGGAGGAGGTCAGGCTCGGAGAACGCACACCGAGCCGTTGGGAGCCCCCGAAATGAACGTCCGCACCGCCTTCGTCGCCGCACCCCTGCTCGTCTTCGCCTACGGGGTGATCCGGATCCTCGACGGCCTCGACGGCAGCCGGGGTCCCGGCCTCGCCTGGACCTCCGGCCACCTCGCCTTTCTGGCGGCTCTGGCCTTGTTCGTCCCGATCTTCTGGGAGCTGCGCCGGATGGCGGGCCGGAACGCCGTCGCCACCGTGAGCGCCGTCCTCGGGACCGCCGGGGTCCTCGCCCTCGCCGCGCAGTTCACCATCGACATCGCGATCGGGTTCATGTCCGCCGACCACGACGCCATGGGTGTGCTGTTCGACCGGGTGCAGGCCGTTCCGGGCGTCTCGTTCGTGGTCTACGACGGTGTCCCCCTGCTGTTCTTCGTCGCCCAGTTCGCCCTCGTCCTCCAGCTCGCCGTCGGCGGCCGGGTCCGGGCCTGGACGCCCGTCCTGGTCATGGCCGACCTGCTGCTCCCGTTCTTCGAGAAGGACCTGATCCCGCTGGGCGCCCTGTTCCTGCTCGTCTCCTTCGCCCCCCTCGCCCGCCGGTCGGCCGAGCCCGCCCGATCCACCGTGAACGCCCGATCCACCGTGAACGCCCCGTGAACCTTCTGGGAGCGCTCCGTGAACCTCCCGGGAGCGCTCCATGAATGTTCCACGTGGAACATCGGCGGCGTCCGGTACGGCGGGACCCTCTGGCACCATGGGGGGCATGTCTCGTCTCCACACCGATCCGCAGCGGGCGTGGGCAGATGAGGACGGAGCGCTCCCCCCGGACTCCTGGGGCCGTGACCTCTCCTCGGGGCGCGTCCTCCCCTGGGGTTTCATGCTCGTCATCGCCCTGCTGGTCGTGGGGCGGTTCGCACTCGCCCCCCACCTGACCTCTGCGGCGCTGCGGACCTGGGCCACGATCTTCGTGGCCATCTGCGTGCAGGCCCTGCCGTTCCTGGTCTTCGGGGTCGCCCTGTCCGCCGCGATCACCGCGTTCGTCCCGGCCTCGTTCTGGACCCGGGCGCTGCCCGCACGTCCCTCGGCGGCCGTGCCCGTCGCCGGGATCGCGGGCGCGGTGCTCCCGGGCTGCGAGTGCGCGTCGGTCCCGGTCGCGTCGGGGCTGATGGCCCGGGGGGTGACCCCGGCCGCCGCGCTGGCCTTCCTGCTCGCCTCACCCGCGATCAACCCGATCGTGCTGGTCGCGACCGCCGTCGCCTTCCCCGGCCAGCCGCTGATGGTCGCCGCGAGGTTCGGCGCCTCGCTGGTCGTCGCGGTGCTCGTCGGCTGGCTCTGGCTGCGGTTCGGTCGGAGCGAGTGGCTGCGGATCCCGTCCCGCCCGCACGGCGGGGGTTCGAAGCTCGTCGCGTTCGGCGAGGCCATGCGGCACGACCTGCTGCACGCCGGCGGGTTCCTCATCGTCGGCGGCCTGGCCGCCGCCACGCTCAACGTGCTCGTCCCCCGCGAGTGGCTGACCGCCGTGGCCCAGATCCCCTGGCTGGCGGTGCTGGTCATGGCCCTGCTCGCCGTGCTGCTGTCGATCTGTTCGGAGGCCGACGCGTTCGTGGCCGCCTCGATGACCGCGTTCTCACCGACCGCGAAGCTCGCCTTCCTGGTGGTCGGGCCGATGGTCGACCTCAAGCTGATCGCGCTGCAGATCGGCACGTTCGGCCGCGCGTTCGCGGTCAGGTTCGTCCCACTGACCTTCGCGCTCGCCGTACTGGTGAGCGCCCTGTCCGGATGGCTGCTGCTGTGAACCGTCTGTCCCAGAGCCTGGTCCTGGCCCTGCTGGGCGGCGCCGTACTGCGGATCTCGGCGTTCTCCACGACCTACCTGAACTACGTCAAACCCGGTTTCCGGCCGTTCCTGATCGGCGCCGGGGCGGTGCTGCTGGTCCTCGGCCTCACCGGCCTGGTCCAGGCGTGGCGGGTGAAGGAGGACCACCGGGCCGCGCACGGGCACGGGCATGAGGGCGAGGGCGGAGAGACCGACGGGGGCGGCGCCGACCACGCGCACGGACCTGCGCACGAACACGGGCAAGAACACGGGCACGGGCACGGCGGTCCGCGGGTCGCCTGGTTGCTGTGCCTGCCGGTGTTCGCCATCTTCCTGATCGCGCCGCCCGCCCTGGGCTCGTTCGCCGCCGCCCGCTCCGACGACACGCCCCGGCCCCGCTCGCAGGCGCTCAGCGCCTTCACCCCGCTGACCGGCGACGGCCCGGTGGACATGAAGATCGGCGAGTTCATCGGCCGGGCCTGGGACGACGAGAAGAAGTCCCTCACCGGCCGCCAGGTCCGGCTGACCGGCTTCGCCGTACCGTCCAAGAAGCAGGGCCAGTGGTACCTCACCCGCATGCAGCTGGCCTGCTGCGCCGCGGACGCCTTCCCGCTGAAGGTCGCGATCAAGGGGATCCCCGCGCCGCCCGCCGACACCTGGGTCGAGGTGACCGGCACCTGGATCCCGCCGAAGTTCGAGAAGATGCCCAACGGGGTGGTCCATCCGGAGTTGTCCGCCACGGACCTGGTGAGGATCGACGCCCCCGCCGAGCCGTACGAGGAGTAGGAACGGGAGGAACGCCCCGAAGACGGGCCGGTGGTCTCCATCGCCACTCGGGACCGAGCGGCGTTACGATCACCTGCATCCGTTCCCACCGGCCCCGGAGACCGAAGTGGGCTACCCGCCGCAGTACGGCCCGCCGTCCAGGGGCGAGACGGGCCGCGGCCTGACCGTGATCGTCCTCATGGTCGCCGGGCTGATCATCGGGACGGTCGTCGCCGTGCTCACGGTGCTGGACCCGTCCGCGGCGCAGGGTTCCCCGGCGGCCTCCGCGAGCACCTCGGACACCCCGGGCGACGCCCGGTCGGAGGAGGCGGTACGGCAGGCCGCCCAGACCGCGTTCGATGCCTACGCGGGCGGACGGTCCGGTGACTTCTGGGACCTGTGGAGCACCCGGGCCCGATCGTCGATCGCACGCGAGGAGTACGTGCGGCTGTTCCAGCTCTGCCCGCAGCTCGTCGCCGGTGCGGCGTTCACCGTCACCGACGTCTACGTCACCGGTGACACCGCCCTGGTGTCGGCGAGCCGCGCCGGGGACCCGGCCCCCTACGATTACGACTTCGTCCGGGAGGGCGGCTCGTGGCGGCACGTCCCGCCGCCGGAGGAGCAGGAGGAGTACCGGGACAAGGGCGTCGACCGGATCGTCGCGGAACGCCGGTCCTCGGGCGCCTGCGGCACCCCCGCCCCGGCCTCCTCCGGTCCCACCGCCCCCACCGCCGCC
>NZ_CDRNDK010000084.1:0-18395 GCF_977012225.1 Planomonospora algeriensis
GCGGAGACGGCGGCGGCGAAGGCGGGACGGCCGCCCCGAGCGGCTCCGCCGCGCCGTCGGGCCCGATCTCCTGGGGGCCCTGCACCGACATCAAGCGCGCCGACGGCCAGGGCGTCGCAACCCCGGCCCCGGACCAGCAGTGCGGGAAGCTGGCCGTGCCGCTCGACTACGCCGACCCCGCCGCCGGGACGATCGACCTGGCCCTCATCCGCGTCAAGGCCACCGGCCCCGGGGAGCGGATCGGCTCCCTGCTGTTCAACTTCGGCGGTCCCGGCGCCTCGGGCGTCGACACCCTGGCCCAGGCCGCCAAGGCCCTCGGCTCCCTCGGCGCCCGCTACGACCTGGTCAGTTTCGACCCCCGCGGGTGGAGCGCAGCTCCGGCGTCCGGTGCGGCGGCACCGCGGAGATGGACGAGTTCACCTCCGTCGACAGCGTGCCCGAGGACGCGGCCGAGCGGGCGGAGATCGAGCGGATCGTCGAGGAGTTCACCGCCGCCTGCGGCAAGACCTCAGGAAAGGTCCTGGCGCACGTCGGCACCGTCAGCGCCGCCGAGGACATGGACCGCATCCGCGCGGCGCTGGGCGACGAACGGCTCAACTACCTCGGCATGTCGTACGGCACGCAGCTCGGCGCGGTCTACGCGACCCGCTACCCCCAGAAGGTGGGCCGCTTCGTGCTGGACGCCCCGCTGGACCCCAGCGTCTCGATGAAGGAGCGCACCCTGGTCCAGACGGCCGGTTTCCAGAAGGCCTACGAGGCCTTCCTGAAGGACTGCGTCAAGGACCGCCAGTGCAAGATCGGCCAGGACGCCGACGCCGCGAACCGGAACATCGAGGCCCTGATGGACCGGCTGAACGACGAGCCGCTCAAGGTCGGCGACCGGGAGCTCACCCAGGGGCTGGCGGGCACCGGCATCGCCGCCGCCCTCTACTCCGAGCAGACCTGGCCGCTTCTCGACCAGGTCCTGGCCCTGGCGGTCAAGGGCGACGGCCGGGGGCTGCTCTTCCTGGCCGACAGCTACACCGGCCGCGGCTCCGACGGCTCCTACAGCACGGTCATGAGCAGCTTCCCCGCCATCAGCTGCGTGGACACCGCCGAGCGGCCCGACGAGGCGGAGCTGCTGGAGACCGAGAAGCAGGCGCTGAAGATCTCCCCGCTGTTCGGCAGCGCCGGCATGGGGACCATCTGCTCGTCCTGGCCGGTCCCCGGCGACGACGCGGCCATGAAGATCGACGCCTCCGGTTCCGCCCCGATCGTGGTGATCGCCGGCACCGGCGACCCCGCCACGCCGTACGAGTGGGGGCCGAAGCTGACCGCCCAGCTGAAGACGGGCGTGCTGGTCACCTACAAGGGCGAGGGCCACGGCGCCTACCTGTCGGGCGACGTCTGCGTGAAGAAGGTCACCGACGCCTACCTGCTGGAGGGGAAGGTCCCCGCGGAGGGGACCACCTGCCCCGTGTGACCGCGGCGGGGCCTCCGCGTCCCGCCCAGGACGAGGGGCCGGCGACGGAGGGACCGCCGGGCCGGGACTGCGATCCCGTCGCGGGTCAGGTCGGCCGTGGCGGCCTGGACGCCCTCGGCGAGCACCTCGTCGGAGACCTCCGCGCCGTCCTCGGCCGGATGCCCAGCAGTTCGTAGTCCCCCAGCCGCGGCGGGTCCCCCGGCCGCAGCGACGTGATCTCCGACATCGCCGACCCCTCGTGACACGGCGCTTTGCCCGAACATCACACATCTCGGGGAGCGGGGCCGGTCCGGCGGCCGGATCGAGATCACAGCGGTACCACCGCGTACGACTTTCGTCGGTGGATCCGCGCCGGAGACGCGACCTCGGTCGGGGAGGACGATCCCGTCGGCCGATCCCCGCGGCGGCCGTGCCCTCCTACCGTCGGCTCATGCGCAGTCCCATTCAGGCGCTGGGGGTCCTCCTGGCCCTCCAGGGCGTCAGCGGAACCATCGACCAGGTGGCCGTCCAGCCGTTCATGAGCCCGTTCCTCAACTTCTTCAACCGCGTGGTCGTCGAGCGGGTGGACCTCTTCGCCGGATACGAGATCTTCGCGAACCTGATCCTGGCGGCCCTGGGCATCGTCGTGGTCGTCGCCGCGGACCGGATCCGGCCGTCATGACGCCGCACCGGGCCGTCGGGCGGCGCTCCGGGAGGCGGGGGACCGTCAGGCGCCCGTCCCGGCCGCCGCCGCGAGCCGGGCCGCCGAGCGGGACACCCGGTCGAGCACGGCGGGCAGGTCGGCGTGGAGCAGCCGGCCCGCCCGCTTCACGACCCGCCCGGCGACCAGCACGGTGTCCACGTCGCCCGGCCCGGCGGCGGTGACCACCGCGCCGACCGGGTCGTGGACCGGGGCCAGACGGGGCGTGCCGGTGCGCAGCAGCACCAGGTCGGCCTGCTTGCCGGGGCGCAGCGAGCCGATCCGGTCCTGTAGGCCCAGCACGGCCGCCCCCTCGATCGTGGCCATCCGGAGCACGTCGGCCGCGGTCAAGGCGCCCCCGCGCACCCGCTCGGCCGCGAACGCGGCACGCATGACGGCGAACATGTCCCCCGGGGTGTCCACCACCGTGTCGACGCCGAGCCCGGTGCGGATCCCCGCCCGGCGGAACCTGCCGGTCTCCGGGTGGCCGTGCCCCATCTGCATCTCCACCGCGGGCGCCACGGAGGCGGCGGCCCCGCTGTCCGCGATCAATTTCACGGCCTCGTCGGTGAACCCGTTGCCGTGCACGAACACGGTGTCCGGGCCGAGCAGCCCGGCCTCGTGCAGCCGCTCGGCCGCGCCGGTCCCGGTCGCGTGCAGGCTGACCCGGAGCCCGAGTTCGCGGGCGAGCCGCCAGTCGGCCCGCGCCTCGTCCACCGGCCCGTAGACCGGTCCCATGGCCGCGAGGGCCGGGGTGACCGTACCGGCCGGCCCGAGCAGCCCGGCGGCACGCCGTACCTCGTCCTCCCGGCGCGCGCCGGGGGCGGGGTGGGCGTATCCGAACACCGCCCGGATGCCGGAGTCCCGCAGGGCCTGGATCGCGGCGTCGGTGTGCTCGGGGGTCCGCTGGATGTGCGACCAGTCGAAGACGGTGGTGACCCCGGCGTCGAGCGCCTCCAGCGCGCCCCACAGGCCTGCCGCGTGGACGTCCTCGGGCCGGTAGGCGGGGGCGAGGCGGCCGAGCACGAGCGCGAGGTAGTCGCCGAGCGTCGCGTCGGCCGCGACGGCGCGCAGGGCGCTCTGCCAGAGGTGGCGGTGGGTGTCGACGAAGCCGGGGAGCACGAGCATCCCCGCGGCGTCGATGGTGTCGATGGTCCGATCGGCGGTCCGGTCGGCGGCGGCGCCGAGTCCCGGGCCGACGGCGGCGATCACCCCGTCCTCGACGAGCACGTCGGCTCCGGACCGGACCCGCGGCTCCGGCTCGGTGTCGATCACGCTCCCACCGGTGATGAGCAGTCGCACAGGACATCCCTTTCCTGATAGCAATCACAAAAGCTTTTCTGAAAGCTATCAGGCGGGAGGGATACCCTCAACCCCATGGCAAGGGGAGAGATGGACCGGGTCGACGAGCTGGTCGCGGACTGGCAGGCCGAACTGCCGGGAGCCGCGACCGTCGAGCTGGAGATCGTCAAGCGGGTCGCCCGGCTGAAGCACCGGATCGAGGAGGCCACCCAGGCCGTGCTCGGCGGGTACGGCCTGACCTACGCCGACTTCGACGTCCTGGCGACGCTGCGCCGGTCCGGCGCCCCGTACCGCCTCAAGCCCAGCCGGCTCGCCTCCCTGTCCTCGCTCACCACCGGCGGGACCAGCAACATCCTGCAGCGGCTCACCTCCGCCGGGCTCGCCGAGCGCGAGCCCGACCCCGCCGACGGGCGCAGTTCCTGGGTCCGCCTGACCCCCGAGGGCGTCCGGCTGACCGAGGAGCTCGTCACGGAGACCGGCAAGGCCCACCGGAAGCTCTTCGCGGACGTTCCCGAACCCGCCGCGCGGGCCCTGGCCGGCCTCCTGCGCGAGGCGCTCCTCGCCCTCGGAGACCGGCCGGACCCCTCCCGCGCGGGCCGGTGAGAGCCCGCGGGACGGACCGCGGACAGGCCGGAGCGCCGGCCGCCCCGGCGGTTACGCCCCGGCCGCCGCGCCCGGCGGGGTGAAGACGCCGAACAGGTTGCCCGAGACGTCGCGGACGTAGGCGAAGTCGGGGCCGTGCTCGTTGCCGACCGCCTTGAAGACGACCTCTCCGCCCAGGCTCTCCACCCGCGCGCAGGTCGCCTCGGTGTCGGCGACGAGCACGGAGAAGACCGCGTGGTTCGGGAACGCCCCGCCGTTGGCGTACAGGCCGCCCTTGGGCCCGTCGCCGCCGGGATAGCCGACGAGCCGGTAGTCCATGCCGCCCTTGGCCGACTCCTCGTCGGCGTCGAAGGACCAGCCGAACAGCTCGCCGTAGAACTTCTCCGCGCCCTGCGGGTCGTCGGTGGCGATCTCGAACCAGGCCACGGTGTTGATCATCAAGTGCTCTCCTCGGAGTGGTCTTCTCGAACACCTCTACGATGAACCGGCTCCGCGACAACCCTATGTCGGTGTTTTCAATCCAGTTCCAGATTTCCGAAGACCAGTCCGGGTACCTGCGGCGCGAACCGCTCCGGCGGGTGCTCGGGCGAGGGCTCGTCCGTCTCCTCCGCCTCGCTGATCCGGTCGAGCCGGAAGACCCGCACGTCGCGGCGGAGCCGGCACCACCCCACGAGATACCAGTGGCCGCCGCGCCCGCCCACGAAGACGGCGGGCTCCACCTCGCGCCGGGTCGCCTCGCCCTTGACGTCGGTGTACTCGATCGCCAGCACGCGCCGGCGCAGCAGCGCGCGCTCGATCACCCGGGACACTCGGGGGTACGGCTCCGGCTCGACGAGCAGGTGGACCCGGGCGGCCAGCCGCCTGGCCCGCTCCCCCTCCGGCGCGGGCATCGCGGCCACCAGCTTGCGCAGCGCGCTGCGGGCGTGCAGGGCGAAAGGACTGCCGGAGGCCTCGCTGAGCGCCACGGCCACCGCGACCGCCTCGGCGGGGGTGAAGTTGAGCGGCGGCAGCGACACGCTCTTGTCCAGCACGTAGCCGCCGCGCCTGCCGGGCTCGGCGTAGATCGGCACCCCGGACTGCTGGAGCGCGGAGATGTCGCGCTCGACCGTGCGCACGCTCACCTCGAACCCGGCCGCGAGCTCCCGCGCGGAGCGGGGCCGGGGCGAGGCCGCGCGCAATTCCTCGACCAGGGCGTAGAGACGGTCGGTACGGTTCACACTCCGACGGTACGCGCCAGCACCGACACTCCCCGGAAAGGGAACCTTTGGGCCCCTTCAACCGGTTGAACAGTCAAAAGACCACGGATAACCTGTCTCGACACTTCGCATTGGAGCTCGATGGCGCAGAAACACCCGATGGCGCAGCAACCCCCTCGCAAACCCGTCCCTAAGAAGCCGGGTTCGAAGGCGTCCACCGCCATCACGATCACCGGAATCGGAATCGTCTCGCTCCTCGTCGTCGGGGCCTGCGCGGCCCAGGACGACTACGAGGAGGTCGGAGCCGACTGCGTCAACCTCGACAACCAGTTGCCCGACGGTTCCTACGAGGTCGTCGACGAGGACTACTGCGACGACGACGGCACCGTCCGCTACCACGGCTCCCACGGTGCCTACGGCTGGTACTACGGCGGTACCCGGACCGGCACCCGGGTGGCCAGGGGCACCACCGTCAAACCCTCCGACGTCGGCATCGTCAGCCGCGGCAAGGGCACCGTGATCCAGCGCGGCGGATTCGGCGGCCGCGGCTCCAGCGGCAGCTGACCCCGGCCGATGAGACGCGAGAGCTCGCCTCCCCGCGACGGCTGGGAGAAGACCATCGAGGACCACGGCCTGGCCTACCACCGCTCCGCCCACCCCGGCGGCCTGGGCCGCCCCTACTGGGACGAGAGCGTGCACTACGTCTTCTCCATGGACGAGGTCCTGGCCCTGGAGGAGCAGGTCGACGAGCTGCACCGGATGTGCCTGCACGCGGTGGAGCACGTCATCGCCGCCGGCCGCTACCGCGACTTCGCGATCCCCGAGTGGGTCGCGCCGGAGATCACCCGCTCCTGGGAGCGGCGCGACCCGCACCTGTACGGCCGCTTCGACCTGCGCTACGACGGCACGGGCCCGGCCAAGCTGCTGGAGTACAACGCCGACACCCCGACCAGCCTGCTGGAGAGCTCCGTCGTGCAGTGGTTCTGGCTGCAGGACGTCCACCCCGGCGGCGACCAGTGGAACTCCATCCACGAGCGGCTGATCGACCGGTGGCGGCAGATCTCGGCGGAGCTGCCCACCGGGCCCGCGCACTTCGCCTGGACCGCCATGGACGAGACCGGCGAGGAGGCGATGACCCTCGCCTACCTCCAGGAGACCGCCGTCCAGGCGGGGCTCACGACCGTCTCGGTGGCCATGGAGGACATCGGCTGGGACCCGCTCAACCTCCGCTTCGTCGACGTGGAGGGCCGGGCGATCCGGACCCTGTGCAAGCTCTACCCGTGGGAGTGGGCGGTCGCCGACCCGTTCGGGGCCGACGCCGTACGCCAGCAGGTCTCGATGACCTGGATCGAGCCGCTGTGGAAGATGCTGCTGTCGAACAAGGCGCTGCTCGCGATCCTCTGGGAGCTGTACCCCGGCCACCCGAACCTGCTGCCCGCCTACCTCGACGGCCCCCGCGACCTGCCCGCGCACATCACCAAGCCGCTGCTCGGCCGGGAGGGCGCGGGCATGACCGTCACCGGCCCGGACGGAACCGTGCGGACCGGCGGCGGCTACGGCGCCGAGGGCCACGTCCACCAGGCGTTCGAGCCCCTGCCGGTCTTCGACGGCCAGCGGCCGGTGCTCGGCGCCTGGGTGGTCTGCGACGAGGCCGCCGGCCTGGGCATCCGGGAGACCTCCGGCCTGATCACCGACAACACCTCGTCCTTCGTCCCACACCGCATCGGACCGTAGACCCGCGCGGACCGCGCCCTCCGGGCCCCGGCCGCCGATCCTCCCAGTACACCGAACCCCACAGCACGGAGAGAACCACATGAGCCCCAGCCCGCAGCCGGTCCCCACCACGCTCGGCACCGAGACCGTCTCCCTCGCCGAGCTCCTCGGCCGGGGCTCGCTGGCCATCGCCTGCTACGCGGTGCTCGGCGTGATCCTGCTGATCATCGGCTTCTACGTGATCGACCTGGCCATCCCCGGCAAGCTGAGCCAGCTGATCAAGACCGACCGCAACCCCAACGCGACCCTGCTCACCACCTCCGGGCTGGCCGCCGTGGGCCTGATCGTCGCGGCCTCGATCTGGTCCTCCGGGGGCGCCCTGCAGGAGGGCCTGCTGGCCACCGCGGTCTTCGGGCTGGTGGGCATCGCCGTGCAGACCGTGGGGATGATCGCCTTCGACAAGGTCGCCGGCATCTCCGTCCGCGAGCTGGTCGCCGAGCCCGACCTGCAGCCCGGCACCCGCCTGCTGGCCGTCACGCACCTGGCCATCGGCCTGATCACCGCCGTGGCCGTCATCTAGGCCCTCGCCGTACGGCGTCGTACCGCGGGGCCGCTCCGCCCGCGACAGCGGCGGCGCGGCTCTCGCATCCCGCTCGACCTGGCACTCTTATTGCGTGAACGATCAGATCCGCGAGGACACCACGCGCAGGCTGGAACGGGCCATGGGCACCCTGGGCACGGCGGCCATGGCCCGGATGGAAGACCGGCTGCCGTGGTTCCGCGTCCTGTCCGCCGAGGACAGGTCCTGGGTCGGGCTGGTCGCGCAGGCCGGGATCGCCGCGTTCGTGGAGTGGTTCCAGCACGCCGGCGAGGGACGCCCGACGCCCAGCATCGAGTTCTTCGGCACCGCGCCCCGGGAGCTGAAGCGGTCGATCTCGCTGCAGCAGACCGTGGACATCGTCCGGATCGTGGTCGAGGTGGTCGAGGCCCGGACCGGGGAGCTGGCCGCGCCGGGCGGGGAGGACCAGCTGCAGCAGGCGATGCTCCGCTACACGCGCGACGTCGCCTTCGCCGCCGCCCACGTCTACGCCCGCGAGGCGGAGGCCCGCGGGGCGTGGGACGCCCGCCTGGAGGCGCTGATCGTGGACGCGCTGGTCCGCGGCGAGGTGGACGACGGCCTGCACTCCTGGGCCGCCGCGCTGGGCTGGACCTCCTCGCCGGTGGTCGTGCTCGCCGGGCGGCGCCCGACGACGACCCCCAGGCGGTGATCGACGGCCTGCGCGACCGGGGCCGCCGGGCCGGGATGGACATGCTCGCCGGGGTCCAGGGCGACCAGCTGATCGTGATCGTGGGCGGAGCCGACAGCGTCAGCGCGGCGGCCAGGCACGTGGTGCCGCGCTTCGGCCCCGGCCCGATCGTGATCGGCCCCGAGGTGAGCGACCTGCACACCGCGGCCAGCTCGGCCCGGGCGGCGATCGCGGGCCTGCGCGCCGCCGCCGGATGGCCGGACGCCCCCCCGCCCCGTCCACTCCGAGGACCTGCTCGCCGAGCGGGCCATCGACGGTGACGAGGCCGCCAGGACCCAGCTGGTCCAGAACGTCTACCTGCCGCTGGTCGGCACTCCGCTGCTCGACACGCTCGCCACGTATCTGGAGCAGGGTACGTCGCTCGAAGCGACGGCTCGGTTACTCTTCGTACATCCGAACACGGTCCGCTACCGGCTGCGCAAGATCACGGAGTTGACCGGATACCAACCGACGGAAGGGCGTTCGGCCTTCACCCTGCAGGTGGGCCTCATCCTCGGGCGGCTGTCCGAAACATCCGTGATCTAATCGGCCCTTACTTAACCAGGGCGAAACCTCTGCCGTAGGTTTCCTACAAAAAACTGTGGACCAAGTTCGTTCGGATCTCTATCCATGTGGCTAACTTCTACAGGGCAGGCTGGATTTCGTGCTCGTCATCGTCGCTCCGGGCCAAGGCGCCCAGACCCCAGGCTTCCTGACCCCATGGCTTGAGATACCCGGCCTGGCGGATCGGCTGTCCGCCTGGTCCGAGGTCGTCGGCCTCGACCTGATCGCCTGCGGGACCACCGCCGACGCGGACGCGATCCGCGACACCGCGGTGGCCCAGCCGCTGCTCGTGGCCGCCGGACTGGCCGCCGCCGAGGCCCTCGGCGTCCCTCTCGACCCGACCGCCGGGACCGCGGGAGCGGTCGCGCCCGGCCTCGTCGCCGGCCACAGCGTCGGCGAGCTGACCGCCGCGGTCCTGGCCGGGGTCCTCACCCCCGAGCAGGCCCTGACCCTGGTGCGCGAGCGCGGCCAGGCCATGGCCAAGGCCGCCGCGGTGACCGAGACCGGCATGGTCGCGGTGCTCGGCGGCGTCGAGGACGACGTGCTCGCCGCGATCGACAAGCACGGGCTCACCCCGGCCAACATCAACGGCGCCGGCCAGATCGTGGCCGGCGGCACTCTGGAGCGGCTGGAGGAGTTCCAGGCCGAACCGCCCGCGCGGGCCCGGCTGAGGCCGCTCTCGGTCGCGGGGGCGTTCCACACCTCCCACATGGCTCCGGCCGTCGACCACCTGCGCGAGGTCGTCGCCTCGATCACGCCCCGGGACCCGTCCGTCGCCCTGCTGTCCAACGCCGACGGCGCCGTGGTCACCGACGGCGGCGAGTTCCTGGGGCGCCTGGTCGACCAGGTCGCCAACCCCGTCCGCTGGGACGCCTGCATGGCCACCATGGCCGAGCGGGGCGTCACCGCGATGGTCGAGCTGCTTCCCGGCGGCACTCTCACCGGCCTGGCCAAGCGCGCCCTCCGGGACGTCGCGACCGTGGCGCTGAAGACCCCCGACGACCTGGACGCCGCCCGGGCGGTCCTGAAGTGAACCGGTGCGCGCCCGGCGGATCCGGTACGGCGGCGCGAACGGCCCGTACGGCGAACGAGGAGCTGATCGACGGATGAAGGTCTCGCAGGGCGCCCCCGGCGCGAAGATCCTGGCCTTCGGCCACTACCAGCCGTCCAAGGTGGTCACCAACGACGACCTGTCGAAGACGATGGAGACCAGCGACGAGTGGATCCGCAGCCGGGTCGGCATCCAGGAGCGCCGGATCGCCGAGAACGAGTCCGAGATCGACCTGGCCGTGCAGGCCGGCGGCAAGGCCCTCGCCGCGAGCGGCCTGTCCGCCTCCGACGTCGACCTGGTGATCGTCGCCACCTGCACCCTGGAGACGCAGATCCCCAACGCGGCGGGCAGGGTGGCCACCCGGCTCGGCATCGACGCCCCCGGCGCACTCGACGTGAACACCGCCTGCTCCGGCTTCTGCTACGCGCTGGCGGTCGCCAACGACGCGATCCGCGCGGGGTCGGCCACCAACGTCCTGGTCGTCGGCACCGAGAAGTTCTCCCCCTGGATCGACTGGACCGACCGGAGCACCGCGGTGATCTTCGCCGACGGCGCGGGCGCCGCGGTCGTCGGCCCGTCCGACACCCCCGGCATCGGCCCGGTGGTCTGGGGCAGCGCCGGTGACAAGGCCGACGCGATCATCGTCAAGGACCGCCACTCCTTCCTCCACCAGGAAGGCCAGACCGTGTTCCGCTGGGCCACCACCGCGCTTCACCCGGTGGCCAGGCAGGCGTGCGAGCGCGCCGGGGTGGACCCCGCCGAGCTCGCGGCCTTCGTGCCCCACCAGGCGAACGTGCGCATCATCGAGGCCATCGCCCGCAAGATAGGCGCCGGCAACGCCGTCGTCGCCAAGGACATCGTGCTGGCGGGCAACACCTCCGCCGCCTCGATCCCGATGGCCCTGTCCCGGATGATCGAGCGCGGCGAGGTGCCCTCGGGCGGGCTCGCCCTGCTGCTCGGCTTCGGCGCCGGCCTGACCTATGCCGGTCAGGTCGTCGAGATCCCCTGAGAAGACCCCTGAGACCTGCGCGGCCCCGCCGCGCGGACCGAGAAGAACACCGACCCCAAGGAGAACACGCGACATGGCCATGACCGAGCAGGAGATCCTCGCTGGTATCGGCAAGATCATCAACGAGATCACCGGCATCCCGGCCGCCGAGGTCACCCCGGAGAAGAACTTCGTGGACGACCTCGACATCGACTCGCTGTCCATGGTCGAGATCGCCGTCGCCGCCCAGGACGAGTTCGGCGTCGAGATCCCCGACGACCAGCTCAAGCACCTCAAGACCGTCAAGGATGTCATCAACTTCATCCAGGGCTGACGGCGGGACGTCCCCGACCGAACCCTCGGACCGCACGAACAAGGAGCGCAGAACGTGAGTAAAGACCAGGTACGTGTCGTCGTCACCGGGCTCGGCGCGACGACGCCCCTCGGTGGAGATGTCGCCTCGACCTGGTCGGCGCTCCTCGCCGGTCGGTCCGGGGTACGCACCATCACCGAGGACTGGGTCGATTCCGTCCCGGTGAAGTTCGCCGCCTTCGCCGCCGTGGACCCGACCGAGGTGCTGCCCCGGCCGGAGGCACGGCGGCTGGACCGGGCCGAGCAGCTCGCGCTCGTCGCGGCCCGCGAGGCCTGGGCCGACGCCGGGATCGAGAAGGTCGACGCCGAACGGCTCGGCGTCGTGGTGGGCAGCGGGATCGGCGGCATCACCACGATCCTCGCCGCCTACGACACCTTCAAGGAGAAGGGCTGGCAGCGGCTCTCGCCGTTCACCGTCCCGATGCTGATGCCGAACGGCCCGGCGGGCTGGATCGGCATCGAGGTCGGGGCCCGGGCCGGCGTGCACGCCACCGTCAGCGCGTGCGCCACCGGCGCCGAGTCGATCGGCTACGCCATCGAGATGATCCGCTCGGGCCGGGCCGACGTGGTCGTGGCCGGTGGCACCGAGGCCGCCATCCACCCGCTGAACATCGGTTCGTTCGCCGCGATGCGCGCCATGTCCACCCGGAACGACGACCCGCAGGGCGCCTCCCGCCCGTGGGACAGGAGCCGGGACGGGTTCGTGCTCGGCGAGGGCGCGGGCATCGTCGTGCTGGAGTCCGAGGAGCACGCCCGGGCCCGCGGCGCGAAGGTCTACGCCGTCGCCGCGGGCGTCGGCTACTCGGCCGACGCCCACCACATCGCGCAGCCGGAGCCCACCGGGGCCGGGGTCATGCTGGCCATGCGCCGGGCCCTGGAGAACTCCGGTCTCACCGGCCAGGACATCAAGCACGTCAACGCGCACGCCACCTCCACCCCCGCGGGCGACGTGGTGGAGACCGTCGCGATCAAGGAGGTCATCGGCGGTCACCCGCTGGTGACCGGCACCAAGTCGATGACCGGCCACCTGCTCGGCGGCGCGGCGGCATCGAGTCGGTCTTCACCGTCCTCGCCCTGCACGAGCGCATCGCCCCCGGCACCATCAACGTGGACGACCTCGACGACGGCATCGAGGTGGACCTCGTGCTCGGCGCCCCGCGCAAGCTGCCGGACGGCCAGATCGCCGCGATCAACAACTCCTTCGGGTTCGGCGGACACGACGTCGCCGTCGCCTTCACCAGCCTCTGACAGGAGCCCGCCATGACTGTGCTCGAGAACAGATCCGCCGAAGGCACCGGGGTCACCGAGACCGCCAAGGCGGCCGAGGAAGCGGCCGATCCCCGCGATCCCCAGGTGCGCCTGGCGGCCCTCCTCGACGAGGGGTCGATCCGGCTGATCACGCCGGTGGACCGCAGCGGCGTGCTCGCCGCGATGGGCCGCATGGAGGGCGTGCCGGTCGTCGTGTTCTGCAGCGACGCCCGCGTCCAGGGCGGCGCGATGGGCAGCGAGGGCTGCGAGCACATCGTGCACGCCTACGACGTCGCGGTCCGCGAGCGGGTCCCGGTCGTCGGCGTGTGGCACTCCGGTGGCGCCCGGCTGGCCGAGGGGGTCGAGTCCCTGCACGCCGTCGGCCGCGTGTTCGCCGCGATGACCCGCGCCTCCGGGGTGGTCCCGCAGCTCTCCGTGGTCGTCGGCCCGCCGCCGGCGGCGCGGCGTACGGCCCGGCGCTGACCGACATCGTGATCCTCGCCCAGGAGGGCCGCATCTTCGTCACCGGGCCCGACGTGGTCCGCAGCGTCACCGGCGAGCAGATCGACATGGCCGCGCTCGGCGGCCCGGAGCCGCACAGCAAGCGCAGCGGCGTCGTGCACGTGGTCGCCAAGAGCGAGACCGACGCCTACCTGCAGGCCCGCCGCCTGACCGTGCTCCTGGGCCACCAGGGCCGCGTCCGCACCGAGGTCGAAGAGGTCGACTTCTCCGGCCTGCTGCCGGAGAACGCCCGCCGCGCCTACGACGTCAAGCCCCTCGTCAAGGGACTGCTCGACGAGCCCGGGGTGGAACTGCACCCCAAGTGGGCGCCGAACATCGTCACCACGCTGGGCCGCCTCGGGGGCCGGACCGTCGGGGTGATCGCCAACAACCCCATGCGGCTGGGCGGCTGCCTGGACTCCACCTCCGCCGAGAAGGCCGCCCGCTTCGTGCGCATGTGCGACGCCTTCGGGGTGCCGCTGATCGTGCTGGTGGACGTGCCCGGCTACCTGCCCGGGGTCGGGCAGGAGCACGACGGCGTGGTGCGCCGCGGCGCCAAGCTGCTGCACGCCTTCGCCGAGGCCTCCGTGCCGAGGGTCACCCTGGTGACCCGCAAGGCCTACGGCGGCGCCTACATCGCGATGAACTCCCGCTCCCTGGGGGCGACCAAGGTGTTCGCCTGGCCGACCACCCAGGTGGCGGTGATGGGCGCGCTGGCCGCGGTGCGCATCCTCAAGCGCCGCGAGATCGCGGCGGCTCCGGAGGAGGAGCGCTCGGCCCTGGAGGCGCGGCTCGCCGAGGAGCACGAGATCCTCGCGGGCGGCTTGGACCGGGCCATCGAGCTCGGCGTGGTGGACGAGGTGATCAAGCCCGAGGAGACCCGCGGCGCCATCGCCAAGATCCTCGCCCAGGCCACCCCGGCTCGCGGCGCCCACGGCAACATCCCCCTCTGACACACCGCCGACGGCCCCGCACGGATCACTCCGTGCGGGCGTCGGCGTTCCCCGCCGGGCGGCACCGGCCCGGCGGGGTGGCTCACCCGCCCCGGCGCGGCAAGACACCTCCGGAGCGCTCCAGAGGCCGATGAGGCGCGGTGGGACACGGAGAAGGGAAGGCGCGGACCCGGCCTCGGACGGCGGCGTGCAGCCGGGCGAAGACGGACCCGGCCTCAGACGGCGGCGTGCAGCCAGCGGACCGGGGCGCCCTCTCCCGCGTAGCGGAACGACTCGAGCTCCTCGTCCCACTGCTTGCCGAGCAGCCGGTCCAGCTCCTCCTCTAAGACCACCCGGCCCTGGCGGGCCAGCAGCATGGCGGAGCGCAGCCGGTCCTCGGGCACGAGGATGTCACCCGTGGCCCCGATCACCGCCGTGAAGGCGCCGAGCGTCGGAGTGTAGGCGTGGCGGGACCCGTCGGAGCCCGGGGAGGCGTCCTCGGTGACCTCGAAGCGGATCCGCTGCCAGCCCATCAGCGAGGAGGTGATGGCCGCGGCCGTCCCCACCCGCCCCTCCCACTCGGCCTGTGCGCGCACATGGCCCGGCGCGGCGGGCTGCGGCGTCCACGTCAGGTCTACGGGTACGCCAAGGACACCCGCGACTGCCCATTCGATATGAGGGCACAGCGCGGGCTGAGCCGAGTGGACGTAAAGCACGCCACGAGCAGACACCGGACCTCCCGTTTCGTACGAGGTGCGCCTTCCCCAACGGCCTCGTGCGCGGATGATCACAAGTGACTGTAGGAGAGACTACCGTCGGTCGCGACATCGCACCAGAGGGGGGTCATGCCGAGATGGTGCGACGCGAGTGTCTCTCGTATCGCGGCGGGCGGGCCGTACCGTTTCGATCGGAGAAGTCCGTCCCGTTTCTTTACCCGGCTTTGCGAACGCATTACCAGATGGACCGCCGAAATCGATCAGGTGTTCCCTTCGGGGAAGGCTCCCGGAAGGCGGTACCGGCGGAAAGAAATCCCGGCTTCCACCCTCCGGAGATTCCCGTAGGGCATGGTCGGGGAAGAGGATTTCCACTGACGCGGTGACCGACACCGGAGGACCATATGGACGCCGACATCGTGCGGGTCGAACCCGTCCCAGGCTCGCCCGCCCTGATCAGGGCCGGGCAGCTGCTGACCGACGCGGCCGGGATGGAGGCCGTCTCCCGGTGGACCGCCGCGGCGGCGGAGGCCGACGGGATCTTCCGGGTACGGCTCTCGCCCGGCGTGGACGTCTGCGACCTGGCCGCCGCGGTCCGGGACCGGGGCCACCGGGCCTCCCCCAACCACATCCTGATGGGCCAGCCCCTTTTCTTCGGCGGCCCGGCGTCCCGCCCCTTCCCCGCCGCGCCGGCACCCGCGCCGCTCCCCGCCTCGCCTCCGGACGAGGACCCCGTGACCGTCGCGGTGCTCGACACCGGTCTGACCGCGCACCCGTGGTGGGAGAAGAGCCCCTGGTTCCTGGAGCGGCGGCGCGAGCTCTCCGAGGCTCCCGACACGGACGGCGACGGCGTGCTGGACGCCCAGGCGGGACACGGCACCTTCATCGCCGGGCTGATCCTGCGGTCGGCTCCCGGGGCCCGGCTCCGCCCCGTCCAGGTGCTGGACGGGCGCGGCGTCGGCGACGAGGCGGGGCTGCTGCGGGCGCTGGCCCGGCTCCGCGAGGACCCGCCGCAGGTGCTCAATCTCTCCTTCGGCTGCCACACCTTCGACGACCGGCCCTCCCCCCTGGTGGAGGCGGCACTGGGCGAACTGGCGGGCACGGCGGTGATCGCCTGCGCCGGCAACACCGCCTCGGACCGCCCGTTCTGGCCCGCCGCGCTGCCGGAGGCGGTCGCCGTGGGCGCCCTGGACGCCGCGGAGGAGAACCGGGCTCCGTTCTCGGCCTACGGCCCCTGGGTGGACGCCTGCGCCCGGGGCGAGTGGCTGACCAGCACCTTCCTGGAGTACGGGGCCTTCCGGGGCTACGCGCGCTGGAGCGGCACCTCCTTCGCCACCGCCGTGGTGGCCGGAGCCGTCGCCTCGGCGGCCCGGGACATGGCTCCGAAGGAGGCCGCGGCCCGCGTCCTCGACCCGCGGAGCGCCCGGCAGATCTCCGATCTGGGAGTCGCCGTCCCCCTCCCGAGGTAAAGTCTCCACCCGACGTGATCAGACGGGCGCCCTGGGTGCCCGACGGGCATGGAGGCGCCGGTGGTCGACCAGCACACGATCGAGGCCGTACTGGCGGGAGACCAGGACGCCTGGGACGTGGTGGTCAAGCGCTTCGGCCCTCTCGTCTGGTCCGTGGTCCGCGCCCACGGCCTGAGCGCGGCGGACGCGTCCGACATCGTGCAGGGGACGTGGCTGCGGTTCCTCGAGAGCCTGTCCGGCATCCGCGACCCGGAGCGGATCGCCTCCTGGCTGTGCACCACGGCCAGGCGCGAGGCCGCCCTCCTGCTGAGACGGAGCCGGGGCGAGCAGCTGACCGCCGAGCCGGTCGAGCCCGCCGATCCGACCGGGCACTCCGCCGACCCGGTGCTGGCCGTGCTGGCCGCCGACGAGGGCCGCCGCCTGTGGCGGGCCGTGGAGAGCATGGACGAGCCCTGCCGGTCGCTGTTCCGTCTCATGGCGACGGCTCCCGACGCGGGCGTCCGCCAGCTGGCCGGGCGCCTGGGCATGCCCACCGGCAGTTACGGCCCGACCCGGCGCCGCTGTCTCGACCGGCTCCGCTCCCTGCTCGTCCCGCAGGAGGCGGCGTCATGACACCGCCCCCCTCCTGCCCCGGTCCCCCCTTCGATGACGAGTCCCTGATCGCCGCCCTCCGCCTGGCCTCGGGGCACGATCCCGTACCCGACGAGGTCACCGCCACCGCCCGCGCGGCCTTCCGCCTGCGGCTCCCCGGCGCCGCCACGGCCCGGCCGCTGGCCGTGCCCGCGCCCTCCGGCATCCGCTCCGCCGGACGGACCCGCCTGCTCCGCTTCGGCGTGGACGGGCTCACCGTCGACCTGGACGTCGACTCCTCCGGAGGCCTGGTCGACCTGGCCGGGCGGGTCTGCCCCCCTCCGGGTACGGGGGCGCGCGCGGAGGTCCGCACGCCCTGCCTGACCGAGTCGCGCGAGCTCTCCGCCACGGGGCAGTTCGCCGTCGTCGGTCTGCCGCCCGGCTGGTTCAGCGTGGTGTGCCACCGTCCGGGACATCCGCCCGTCGCCACCAGCTGGACCCGGATCCGACCTGAATGACCGCCGCCCCCACCGGCGTGCCCGCCACGCCGGAAGCCGTCGTCCGGAAAGACACAGCCCTGGAGGGCCCGCTCCCGGAAGACGCCGTCACCACGGACGCCGTCACCACGGCGGAGCAGGCGGTCCGCCTCTCCTGCAGCGACCCCAGCCGGGCGCGGGCTCTGGCCCGCTCCGTCCTGGACGCCGGGGCCCGGGAGGAAGCCTCCGCGGTCGCGCACCGCGCACTGGCGCTGGCCGCGCGCGAGCTGGGGGATCTGCACCTGGCCGAGGAGCACCTGCGCCGCGCCGAGCGGATCGCGCTCCGTGCCGGTCTGTCCCGGCGCGCCGCGCAGGCCCGGCTCTCCCTCGTCCACGTCAGGACCGAGCTCGGCCACCCGGCCGAGGCCCTGACGATCGCGGCGGCCGCCGAGCCGTACCTCACCCCGGTCGAGGCGGGCAGGCTCGACGTGAACCGGGCCTCGGCCCTGGTACGGCTGGGCCGCTACGACGAAGCGGTCCGCCACTGCGACCGCGCCGAGGGCGTGCTCGGCGACGACCCCGCCTTCCTGGCCGGGGCGACGCTGAACCGGGGGCTCGCCCGCGTGTACCTCGAGGAGTTCACGGCGGCCGAAGCCGACCTGGTGCGGAGCGCCGGACTGGCCGGGGCCGCGGGGCTGGACCACGTGCTCGCGCTGGCGGAGGGCAATCTGCCGTTCCTCGCCGCCCGGCGCGGCGACCTGCCCGCGGCCTTCACCGCCTACCGGCGTGCGGAGCGGATCCTGTTCGACTACCCGGAACGGCTGGCCACCGTCCGCTGCGACCTGGCCGAGGCCCTGGTCTCGGCTCACCTGCCCGGTGAGGCACGGGTGCTGCTGGACCAGGCGGTGCCCGAGCTGGAGGCGGCGGGCGCGGGGACGGCCCTCGCGGAGGCGCGCCTGATGCTCGCCCGGGTCGAGCTGGCCACCGGCGATCCGCGTCTCGCCCTGCGCAGCGCCGAGGCGGCCCGGACCGGGTTGATCCGCCAGGAGCGCGCGCTCCTGGTCCCGCTCGCCACCGAGACCATGCTCCGTGCGCGACTGGAACTCGGTGAGGCCGCCGACCCCCTCTCAGGGGACCGGCTGGTCACCGAGATGGTGGCGTGCGCGGCCGAACTCGACCGCGCACGCCAGGAGTCGGCGCCGTTGCGGCTCGCGGCCGCCGAGCTCGCGCTCATCACCGAATCGGTCTCAGGCTGAGTCGGAGACACGCA